>NZ_JBQQCF010000016.1:0-118966 GCF_052245755.1 Mycobacterium sp. 4D054 | reverse complement strand
TCGGATAGTCCTCCCGGTGCTCGCGCACCAGACGGACCGCCTTCGCTCGGGTCTCCGGGTCGTACTTGCTCGGCATGACATGCACCTTCCCAAGGAAGGAGGTGCGCATCAAACGCGGGATGGTTCAACGACCGTGCGCAGCACTGGGATGTCTCACTGTCCGAGGCCGGGTCACGTCTTATCCAGATCGGCCACGACGGCTGCGACAAGGACGCTATAGACCTGTGCCGCTAGATCGCGCCGCCGCCCGCGGTGCGCCCAGGATCCATCCAGAAGTCGCGAAGTGAGGAGGAGAAGCTTCCAGAAACTGTTGACATAAGGCACTTTTCGTCGGAAACCCGTAAGAAACGGGAAAAGCCGGGCGGCAACCCGGCTCTCCGTCCGCCGCAAATTCGCGGCGATCTCGTTCCCTTGGAACCTTCACCAGATTCAATCAGGAGGAACTTTGTTCATTTCATCGTGTTCGCATGCGCATGTCAACGGCTTCGCCGGTGTGTCGCGGAGCGTGTGCTGATGGGCCGTCACGGCGCCATGGCGTCGGCCGCCGACGACCCGGAGCCAGCGAAGCCAGTGGCGAGGGCCAACCACGACCGGGCCGACAGCCAACGCCACGTACTCGCGCCGTTTCACCACGACGTCAACGAGGACCGCTATCGAGCGCTGGCGGGCCTCACCATCAGAGGCGTCGATCCGCGCTACCTGGTGCCCGCGCTGGAATCAGCCAAACGCCTGTGGTGCCGTCTGGGCGACTTCGCGTCGTCCACCGACCGCATCTCGGTGGCGCATCTGGCCCGCTATCTGGCGTTCGAGGCCGAACGGGTCGGCACCTTCGACTACCGAACAGCGTTGCGCCGAGCCAATGTCGACCGACATCTCATGGACATCGCCACCCGGAAGACCAACCGGTCTATGCGCACCATCAGGTGGATCCTGTATGACGCCGGCCGATTGGTGCACCCCAGGGAATATCCCGAAGCTCGCACCCTGCCGGCCCCCCGCACCAAGAGAATCGACGCGGCCGCACCGCAAGACATTCGTGACTGGTACACCCTGGCACCGACCCTGCCGCCGTGGCTCCGACGACGACTCACGCTCCTACTGGACCTCTGCTACGGCGCCGGCGCGCGGCCACCCGACTTCAAGGCCTTGCGCGGCACCTCCATCACGGGCGAGACCATCGACGGCCGACACATCGCCATCGTGCGATTGCAGAACACAGCCGGCGGAACACGGCTCGTTCCGGTAACCGACCCCGACATTTCCAACCGTCTGTTGGCGCTTGCGCAGAGCAAGGGATCGGATTACCTGTTACCGGCCGCGAAGGGAGAAGTGGAGCGCAACGCGACCAACCGCATCGGCGAGCAACTCCGCGCCCGCGGTCACGGCAGCATCAGCGCGGCCGCGCTGCGTAACCGCTGGATCCTCGACCTCGCCGACCGCGTCCCAGCAGCACTTCTGCTGCAACTCGCCGACGTGGTCGACGTTCAGGTCCTCGCCGATCAACGCACCCAACTCCCCATCTACAGCATCCATCGCGCGATCGCCCTCATGACGGAAGGCTGAACCATGATCACGGACTTCGAAAGCTCATACCGCCTGTCAGACAACCTCTTTCGTGAAGCCAAGGTCATCATCGAGCGATCACACGCGGCCGAGATGATCGACGATTTCTTTGCCCAGCATCGCGGTGCCGGCGGACAGGACTGCACCGGAATCCGCTACACCATCTCTGCCGTGCTCGTCGCAGCCCTGGGACTGTTGATGCTGGGGAGAACCCCGACATACAAGGCCATCCAACAGGCCATCGGCGACCTCAGCCCGCGACAACTCGCCGAAGTCGGCATGGGAGGGCAAGACACCTCCCGCATCTTCGCCAACCGCGCCGAGCAACGCCGCGAGCGGACACGCTTCGTCGCCTGGCTCAACCGCCGCCTCGCACCACTGGATCCCAGCCCCGACCAACCAGCACGACGAATCACCAACGCCGAACACCGCCGCATCATCGCCCACCGCAGCACCGAACAACGCGCAGCGAGCGGAGAAGCCACCGAACGCCTGCGAACGGTCATGAATCGCATCGTCTTCGGGTCCATCGTCGATCCGCAGCCACCCGAGGCCGTCGGTGACATCGTGGCCGACGAGACGCTCTTCGACCTCGCCGGCCCCTCAGCTGGGCTGGGGATAAAACCGGACAAACAGCGCGGAGCCGCATACTTCGGCAGTTACTACTCCCGAGATAAGCACTCCACCACCGTGCATCAAGATGCCAGCGGCGGCGGAAAGCGGGGCTTCGGCGTCGGACTGACCGCCGTTATTCGCGTTGGACCACCGGAGCAGCTGCACGCGTTCGCCCCCGTCATCATCGGAATCGACGTCCATCCACCCACCTCCGGGAGCACCGAAGGACTCGACGTGGCGATCACTCACGCCAAACGCAATGGCCTCGACACGCGGCGCGCGGGACGGGCACGCCTACCCCGCCTTACCGTCGACATGGGCTACAACCCCAAAGACGGTTTCGCACGCCTCATGCTCGACCACCAGTACGCCGCCGTCGTGCGGTACCCACAGCACTGGACGCTCACCGATACCGCGGCCAATCCACCCGGCGCCACCACAGACGTCCCGCCGGGACCCATCCAGTTCGCCGGCTCGTTCTACTGCCCGGCCGCAGCCGACCTACTTGCCCAACACCACATGCCCAAAACCCGCGACCTGCTGGCCGACAACGGGTGGGGGGCGCACGACCGCCGCCTGGCAAGTGTCCTGCCCTTCCTGATGGGTCTGAACTCCCGGCCGCGACTGAGCCGACCACGTGGACGCCCACCCCTGGGAGTCGAACCACGACTCGACGTGAAGGCGGAGCTAGTCTGCCCTGCCGTGCAACTGCGCGTCCAATGCCCACTCAAACCGGCCTCGTTGACACGTGCAGCCTTCGGCGCCCCCACGGCAGCGCCGACCTGGCAAGCAGGCGACCGGCAAAGCTGCGCCCAGTCGATCGTCACCGTCACTCTCACACCCAGTCAGCTCAAGAAGGCCCAATGGGGACCGGTCGGCGCCAGCTGGGAACACACGCTGTACTTCGAGGCAGCGCGCGCTCGAACCGAGCAGACCTTCAGCATCCTCAAGTCGGCCCACGTCACCAAGCTCGTCGACCTCAAATGGGGACCCCGACGCGAACCCATGGTCAAGCTCCTGATGGCGCTCGCCGTAGCCAGCACGAATCACCGCATCCAGAAGACCTACCGGTCACGCCAGGCTCGCGAAGAATCCATCGACGTCCGCCGACGCCAGCTCCGCGACCACCTCGGACACGAACCTGCCAAGACACCGCCCCTGACCTGACGAGACCCAACCCGCAGCGGGCCGCGCGAACAACGCGCCGGCCCGCTTCGGCATGCCCAACGCGTCCAGATAAATCCCGGCCAAAAATTGCCGGTCAAGGGAAGGTCGCCGGCAGCGCTGTCTCCCGCGACAGATCCGCGAGCCTGCATCGGCGCCGAACTCGCACAAGAAGCCGCACCATGGCCTCGTCAACCCGCACCGCAGGGTAATCCAGTTCGCGCTGGGTGCGCCGGATAAATCGCTGGAGATTCCGCAAAAAACCGCTGGAACCGATTTCGCGAAGGGCGCTCTGAACAGTCGAAACGTACCCCACACCACGCGACAGAGGTCACGGACTCCACGGAGTGCGTGACCTCTGTCGTTTGACTGCAGCTCCTAGGTGGCATGTGCTCGCCGGGGTCCAAATGACGCCTTCCAAAACGGAGTCGTCCAGCGCGTCGAGGTCCGGCACCCCCAGGACGCCGACCACGGAGGGCGCCGGCGGAGGCCACCGCTGTGAAGCAGCTCGCCCACATCGGCGCACACGAGACCCGATTGAATCATCTTCGGCACAGCGTCTTTGAGGAGCAAGGTCACCAAGTGGCCCAAGCTCGGGGGCGGCCGGGTCCGCAATGGCGCTCACGCTGATCGAAGCCGCTGAGGGCGTCGCCGCGTGACTGCGTCGCACCGGTTCGCACCGGTCCGGGTCAGTGCCAGCACTCGAAGGGCGACGTATTCGGGTTTCAACGGGGTCTCGTGTGGCGCCGCGATGAGTTCGTCCCTGCGGTGCAGTCTGAGCTGCATGGGCAAACTCATCTATGGCTTCAACGTGTCGGTGGACGGATACATCGCCGACGCGCAGGGCAACATCGACTGGAGCGATCCGAGCGAAGAACTGCACCAGTATTGGAACGATTTCGAGCGGGAGACCGCCCTGTCGTTCTACGGCCGGCGGCTCTACGAACTGATGTCCGCGTACTGGCCGACCGCCGACGAAGCCCCGGATGCCACCCCATTGATCGTTGACTACGCCCGCGTCTGGCGTGACATGCCCAAAGTCGTCTTCTCGCGCACCCTGGAGTCCGTCGACTGGAACTCCCGCCTGGAACGCGGCGACCCGGTCGAAGTGGTGACGAGGCTGAAAGCTGAAACCGACGGCAACCTGGAGGTGGCCGGCGCGACGCTGGCCGCACCGATCGTGCAGGCGGGACTGGTCGACGAGTACCGGCTCGTGGTCGCACCCACTGCGGTGGGCGGGGGTACCCCGTTCTTCCCGACCTTGCCGTCGTGGATCTCAATGCGCCTGTTGGAGAACCGCACCTTCCCGGGCGGCACGGTCCTGCTGCGCTACGAGGCGAATACCGACTGATCGGGTGGCGGCCTCGATGTCGCCGGCGTAAACCGCCGGCGTGTGTCGGCTATTGCGCCGCCCCCGCGGTGGTGCTGAAGACCGGCCAGCAGATCTCGGTGGCGGTGAACCTGGCCGGATCTTCGTGCGTGCCGCCGAGGTAGTGCTCGCGGATGGGTCCCGGGCTGCTGATCAGATGCTCGTTGACGTAGATGCCTAGGGCTGCGTAGCTGCGGTCGATGCCGTCGTGACCGCCCGGGTGGGTGAGCACCGCGAATTCGGCTCTGGGTAGGACCTCGGCGCGGACGCCCTCCGGGGGATTGGCAGACGGGGGTGCTTCGACGAACATGGTTGCGCTACCGCGCTGTTCGAGGAACAGCGCCCGGTCGTAGAGGCCGCCGGGCACTACAGCGGTTTGTGTGCCTGTGGCCATGGCGACGGCCTGGTGCAGTGTGGTCAGCGACGCGCCGAACCAGTCGTCGATCTCTGAGGTGTCGATGATCGCGCCGACCGACCACACGGCAAGCCCCGGTTCGCGACGCAACGTGACGTCGGTGGGCGTGCGCACTGGGGAGAGCAACTCGCGAAGCGCGCCAACGGCGTCACGGGTCTGCTGCAGTTGTGCCTCCATGTGCTCGAGATGGGTGGTGATGATGTCGGCGCGGGTCCCGGCGTCGTCGGTGCTCAGCAGCGCCTTGATGTCGGGGATGGACATGCCCAATGACCGGAACCGGCGGATGATGTGCGCGTGATCGACCTGGCTGGTGTCGTAGAACCGGTAGCCGGTGTAGGGGTCGATGTGTGCGGGTTCGAGAATGCCGATGTCGTGGTAGTGACGTAACGCCTTTCTGCTCAGACTGGTCATCACCGCGAAGTCACCGATCGAGACCTGTGCGCCCATGGCGTCCTCCTCCGCGTCGCCCTCGCCTACGTCGAACGAGGCCATCCTGAAGCCTCCCCCTAGGGCAAGGTCAACGTCGCGGCGAAGCTCGCAACATCGGGTTGACCTTCCCCTTGCGGGAAGCTCCATCGTGGGGCTATGACCACAACAGAATGGGAAGCACTCCCGGATACTGTCAAAACGTTCATGACTGCGCTCGATACCCGTGAGGTGGATCAAGTGCTGGCCACACTCACCACAGATGCCGTGGTGACCGACGAAGGCCACGACTACAGGGGGCATGACGAGATCGGGACCTGGGTGGCCACCGCGGCCGCCGAGTACACCTACACCACCGAGATCACCAGCGCGACAGTGCTGGAACGGCAAACCGGTACGACTGTTGACGTCGGGCAGCACCTGGCGGGCAACTTCCCGGGCGGGGTCGCAGACCTGCACTACCGCTTCACCCTCGACGGCATTGTCATCAGTCGGGTGGTGATCGAGCCATGACGCGACGTTGGTTCATCACCGGAGGCACCCCCGGTAACTTCGGAATGGTGTTCGCCGAGGCAGCACTCGAGACCGGCGACCGCGTGGTACTTACCTCCCGGCGTCCGCAGGAGCTGGCGACGTGGGCCGAACAGTACGGCGACCGCGTTCTCGTCGTCCCACTGGAACTCACCGATGCAACGCAGATCCAGCGCGCGATGCGTGCCGCCGAGGATCGCTTCGGCGGCATCGATGTGCTGGTGAACAACGCCGGACGCGGTTGGTTCGGATCGATCGAGGGGATGGACGAATCCGCGGTGCGGTCGATGTTCGAGCTGAACTTCTTCGCCGTGCTGTCCGTGACCCGCGCAGTGCTGCCGGGGATGCGTGCCCGCGGCAACGGGTGGATCGTCAACGTCTCCTCGGTGGCCGGGCTGGTCCCCGCCACCGGGTTCGGCTACTACAGCGCGACCAAGTTCGCCATCGAAGCCATCACCGACGCGCTGCACGACGAGGTCGCTCCATACGGCATCTCCGTATTGACCGTCGAACCTGGAGCGTTTCGCACCAACGCCTACACGGGATTCGCCGACGAACCCGTCGACGAGCCGATCCCGGACTACCACAACATGCTCGAAGAGGTCCGTGCCGTCTTCGTCGGGATGGACGGGGTGCAACCCGGCGATCCCAGCCGTGGTGCCCGTGCAGTAATCGCAGCGATGGCCCAGGACTCACCGCCCCGTCGGCTCGTCCTGGGCAACAGCGGATACGACGCCGTGATCGATACGCTGGAGGAAAAACTGGCCGACATCCGGCGAACGAAACACTTTCTCGTAGCGCTGATTTCCCTACCTGACAGGCCTCAAGGCGCTTTGGCGGGCGTGAGTTGTCAGACCCTGCTGCTTGAATAGGGGCATGCCCTCGGCCGTAGCTGACACTCCCACTGTGCTGACACAGTCGGATCGGTTGGAGGTGCTCTTCGACGAACTGTCCCAGTTGGCCGGCCAGCGCAATGCGATCGACGGGCGGATCGTGGAGATCGCCGCCCAGATCAACCGCGACGGGCTCCTCGGGATCACCGGGGCTCAATCGGTGGCGGCATTGATGGCTTGGAAGACAGGGTGTTCGCCGCGCAACGCGGACACCATCATCGCGATCGCCGACCGGCTCGAAGAGTTCCCGCGTTGTGTCACTGACCTTCGCGAGGGGCGGCTCTCGCTCGATCAGGTCGGGGCGATCGCCGAGCGTGCCGGCGAGGGTTCCGATGCGCACTACGCCCTGCTGGCGAAGAGCGCTTCGGTCCGCCAACTGCGCACGGCGCTCAAACAGGAACCACGACCTGAGCCCGAACCGGTCACCGATCCTTTCGACGACGACGACGAACCGGCACCGCCGCCGCCCGTACCGCGGCCAGAGATCACCACCACCAGCGACGCCGACTACACCTACTGGCGCATCAAACTGACCCACGACCAGTCCGCGAAATTCGAGGCGGCCCTGCAATCGCACAAGGACGGGCTGATCGCTCAGTGGAAACGTGACCACGGCATCGACCGTGGCCCCGGTACCGGCGGCGACACCGGCAGCGGGTTGACGCGGCCGCCGCTGCCCAGCCGAGGGGATGCATTCATGGCGTGGGTCGACGCCGGCTGGGACGCCGAAACTTTCCGCCGACCGCACGGCCAGCACACCACCGTCATCGTCCACGTCAACGCTGAGACGAAAGTCGCCGCACTGCATCTGGGCCCATTACTGACCGACGAAGAACGACGCTACCTGAGCTGCGATGCCACGTGTGAAGTCTGGTTCGAACGCCAGGGCCGGCCCATCGGTGCCGGACGTTCCACCCGCACCGTCAACCGGCGCCTGCGTCGCGCGCTCGAGTATCGCGACCGCACCTGCGTGGTCCCGGGCTGCGGCGCCACCCAGGGGCTGCATGCTCATCACATCGTGCACTGGGAAGACGGCGGCGAGACCGAACTCGACAACCTCGTGCTGGTCTGTCCCTATCATCACCGGGCCCATCACCGCGGCATCATCATCATCACCGGACCCGCCCAACAACTCGTCGTCTCCGACCACGCCGGGCGAGAACTCAGACCCGGATCACTGGCGCGCCCCCCGACTACACCGCCACCAAATGTCGCGCCCTACCCCGGGTCGTCCGGAGAACGCGCCCAGTGGAAGTGGTACCACCCGTACGAACCACCACCGCCGATGCGGAACTAGCTTTCACTCACCGCGCTCGGAAGCCCACAGGCCGATCACGAATGCGGTCAAGTCATTGTGCTGCAACGGGTCTCGACCCGTGATCTCCTGGATCCGCGACAGCCGGTGCCGCACCGTGTTGGTGTGCAGAAAAAGCTCCTTGGCGGTGTCACTCAGAGATCCGTTGCAGGACAGAAATACTCGCAGCGTGCGCACGTGCTGAGTGCCCCGCTGATTGTCCAGCTCGGCAAGCGGGTCGATCAGCAACTGCTTGAACGGTGCCAGCTGCGCCAGCGGCAACTGCTCCAGCAGGCTCTCCAGCGTGCTCAGCTGATCCGGTCCGACCCGTCCGCCGCGCTGCTCTGCCAACGTCAACGCGATGCGGGCCTGCGCGATCGCCGACCCGATGTCGGTCAGGGGCACCGGGGCCGAGTGCCCGGTCGGTAACGCGAGGTCGTCAGTCATCCGCACCGGCCCGACCGACAACATGAGGCACAGATCAGGCGCGTCACCGATCAACGCGTCCGGGAAGGCCATCGACACCAGTGCTCCGGCACCTGCCGGCCACGCCGAGCACGCGATCTCACCGGCCGAGAAACCCGGCCACTCCAGCAGCTGGCTCAGCGCGTCCGGCAGAAGCATCCGCCGCTCGACCAGAGACAGCAGCTGCCCGACCCGCTCCCGGGCCAGCGCGGCCTCGATGTCGCGTTCGCCCTGGGCGGCGCGCACGAACCGCGCGATCAGATCGAGCAGCGCCGGTTCCGGCCGGTCACCACGCCCGACCCACGTCAGCGTGCCCAGCCCGGGCACCGGAACCGTCACCGCGTCGTCGTCGTCCGCCCCGCCGCGTCCGCCGGCCTCCACGCCAGGTTCGTCGGGCTCCAACAGGAAGTAGCACCCGAGCACCTGACCCGCGCTGTCGAGCAGCTGACGCGGCGAGTCGTGCCGGCGCAGCGAGGACAGCAGATCGGGCGCCAGCGCGTTGGTCGCGCGGGCAACGGCGATCTCCGAACCCAGCCAGAACTCCGCCACGAAGCGGCTGACCTGACTGAACGGCACGCTCGGCGGGGCGACCAGCACCGGCAACCCGCGTCGCCGGCACTGCGCGAGCAGGGCGGCCGGCACGACGTCATGACCGTCGCCCACCCCGAAGCACACGCCTGCTGCCCCGGCCCGGCTCAGCGCGTCGACGAACACCGTGCAGTCGTGTTCGGTCTGCAGACTGATCCCGACCGTGCACACCAGTTCACCGCCGCGCAGGTAGCGGGACGGGTCGCGCATCTCGGTGGTGTGCACCCAGCTGATGGGGCGGTCCAGATTCTGGGGCGCACCCGCAGGCACCGACACGCCGAACCCGCCGCTCTCCAGCAGGTCCCGCAGCGTCGGGGCCGCCGACTCTGCATGCACCTCCGACACCCCGCGAGCGTAACGCGGCCGTCACACGAACGAGCGCTGCCGTTGTGCGATCGTTCAACGCCACGGCACCGCCACGGTGCGATCTCTGCGTCTTCGGCCCGATGGCTGGCGTCGTCGCACGTCCGGCGTGATAGTTCTGCCATGTCATTGGTCAGCCCGGCTGAGCAGCAGCCACAGTTGCGCCGCGAGTTCTCCCTCGGATCGGCGTTCGCGTTCGCGTTCGCCTTCATCTCTCCGATCGTCGCCCTGTACGGGATCTTCGGCCTGGCGCTGTCGGCGGCCGGCCCGAGCTTCTGGTGGGGCTTCGCGCTGGTGTTCGCCGGCCAGTTCCTGGTGGCCCTGGTGTTCGCGACCCTGGTGTCGCGGTGGCCGCTGGAGGGCTCCATCTACCAGTGGTCGCGCCGCCTGCTGGGCAGCACGTACGGCTGGTTCGCCGGCTGGGTCTACATGTGGACGCTGGTGATCGCGATGGCCACCGTCGCACTGGGCGCGGCCGGATTCACCGCCCACATCGTCGGCATCGAGGAACCCTCGGGCGGGACGCTGGCCTGGATCGCGCTGCTGATCCTGCTCGCGGGTACGGCGGTCAACCTGATCGGGCGTCAGGCGCTGAAGATCTTCATGATCGGCAGCATCATCGCCGAGGTCATCGGCTCGGTGGTGCTGGGCACCTGGCTGCTGCTGTTCCACCGGCACAACTCGCTGTCGGTGCTGTTCGAAGGCGGCGGCACCGATGTGGATCTGTGGTCCTACCTCGGGGGGCCGTTCCTGCTCGCGGTCGCGTTCATCGGCTGGTCGTTCGTCGGCTTCGAGAGCGCCGGTTCCATCGCCGAAGAGGTGCACAACCCGAAGCGGGACCTGCCCAAGGCCGTGCTGTTCTCGCTGGCCTTCATCGCGCTGGTGGTGGGCTACTCGAGCCTGGCGATCATTCTGGCCATCCCCGACCTGGATGCGGTGGCCGAAGGCGCGGTCAGTGACCCGGTGTACGAGACGCTGACCGACGCGCTGGGCGCCGGCATCGCCAAGCCGGTTCAGGTGATGTTCGTGATCGGGTTCCTGGCCAGCTTCCTGGCGCTGCAGACCTCGGCGTCGCGGGTCATCTGGGCCTACGCCCGCGACGGTGCGCTGCCGGCAGCCGGCACGCTGGTGCAGCTGCGGGGCAAGGCCCGCATCCCGGTGGTGGCGATCCTGGTGACGACTGCGATCGGCGCCGGTCTGTTCCTGCTGAGCATCGTCGCCGGCGACATCTACTCGCTGATGGTGAACTTCACCGCCGGCGGCTTCTACCTCGCGTTCCTGTTCCCGCTGATCGGCTTCCTGGTGGTGCTGCTGCGCAAGGGCTGGACGGCCGGGGCGTTCTCACTGCGCGCATGGACGCTGCCCGTGGCGGTGGTGGCCGTGGTGTGGGCGGTGCTGCAGTTCGTCAACATCGCCTGGCCCCGTGTCGCGTTCGAGCAGCGCTACCTGGACTGGTCGGTGTGGATCGGCATCGTGGTGCTCGGGATCATCGGTGCGGTGCTGTACGCCACGGTGAAGTCGAGGATCACCGCGCCGCGTGACGAGGACGAGGACGAACCGGTACTGGCGAATGAGTGAGCAACCGGTCGCGCTGGTCACCGGCGGCGCCAGCGGGATCGGCGCCGCGGTGGTCGAGGCGCTGACCGCGCGCGGCTACACCGTCGGGTGCCTGGACCTCAACCCGGGAACAACCGAAAATGCCGTCGCGACCGACGTTTCCGACGCCGACGCGGTGACCCGTGCGGTGGGACAGCTCCGCGAGCGGCTGGGTCCGGTGAGCGCGGTGGTGACCTCGGCGGGCTACTACGAGATGGCGCCGGTGTCGGAGATCAGCGTGGACGCGTGGCGACGGATGCTGCGCGTGCACCTGGGCGGGCTGGTCAACGTCGCCCGGGCCACGCTGCCGGACCTGCGCGCGGCGCGCGGGTCGCTGGTCGCGGTGGCCAGTGAGCTCGCCGTGGGTGGCGGTGACGAGGACGTCCACTACGCGGCCGCCAAGGGCGCGATTCTCGGCCTCGTGCGCAGCCTGGCCGCCGAAGTCGCCGGCGCCGGGGTGCGGATCAACGCGGTCGCACCAGGCCCCACCGACACCCCGCTGCTGGCCGCCGACTCACCCTGGCGCGCACCGGAATACCTGCAGACGCTGCCGCTGCGGCGGCTCACCACGCCGGCCGAGGTGGCCCGCTGTGTCGAATACCTGGTCTGCGACGCGACGTTCAGCACCGGAGACGTCGTCAACGTGAACTCGGGAGCAGTGATATGAGTACCGATCTGCACGGTCGGGTCGCGCTGGTGACCGGGGCGGCCCAGGGCATGGGCGCCGCACACGCGCGGCGACTCGCGAAAGCCGGTGCGGTCGTGGCCGTCAACGACCGCGAAGACAGCGACGCGCTGACCGCGTTGGCCGCCGAGATCGGCGGGCTGACCGCCGCCGGCGACGTCTCGGATCCCCAGCAGTGCCAGACCATCGCCGCGCACGTGGCCGCCACCGCGGGCCGGCTCGACGTGCTGGTGGCCAACCACGCGTACATGACCATGGCGCCGCTGCTCGAGCACGACGCCGACGACTGGTGGAAGGTGGTGGACACCAACCTCGGTGGCACCTTCTTCCTGGTACAGAGCGTGCTGCCCTACATGCGGGACGCCGGGGCGGGCCGCATCATCGTGATCACCAGTGAGTGGGGAGTGACGGGCTGGCCCGAGGCGACCGCCTATGCCGCATCCAAAGCGGGGTTGATCTCGCTGGTCAAGACGCTGGGCCGCGAGCTGGCCCGCGAGCGGATCATCGTCAACGCGGTGGCGCCCGGAGTCATCGACACCCCGCAGCTGCAGGTCGACGCCGATGCCGCCGGAGTGCCCGTCGCCGAAATCCGGCACACCTATGCCGACGCGATTCCGTTGGGCCGCATCGGCGAGCCCGACGAGATCGCCGCGGCCGTCGAGCTGCTGGCCGATTTCAGCATGGAAGCCGTGGTGGGACAGGTGATCTCGTGTAACGGCGGCTCCACCCGCACCAGAGCGTAAAGGCAAGAGGAGAGCACAGTGCAACAAGATCCGCGGACGCGGACGGAGTCCGGAGTGCTGGGCCAGATCGACGCCCAGCAGGTGCCGCGCTATGCCGGGTTCGGCACGTTCGCCCGGCTTCCGCAGCGGCACGAGGTCGTCGACCATGACGTCGCGGTGATCGGTGTGCCGTTCGACAGCGGCGTCACCTACCGGCCCGGAGCGCGCTTCGGCCCGGCCGCGATCCGGCAGGCCTCCCGGCTGCTCAAGCCGTACCACCCGGCGCTGGACGTGTCTCCGTTCGCGGCGGCTCAAGTCGTCGACGCCGGCGACATCGCCGCGAACCCCTTCGACATCACCGCCGCGGTCGAGCAGGTCAAGGACGGCATCCTCGGCCTGGTCACCCGGCCGGAGCAGCGGTTCGTGCTGCTCGGCGGCGACCACACCATCGCGCTGCCCGCGCTGCAGGCCGTCAACGAGTTGCACGGGCCGGTCGCGTTGGTGCACTTCGACGCTCACCTCGACACGTGGGACACCTACTTCGGGGCTCCCTGCACCCACGGCACCCCGTTCCGCCGCGCGTCCGAGCAAGGGCTGATCGTCAAGGGCCACTCCGCCCACGTCGGCATCCGCGGGTCGCTCTACGACGCCAAGGATCTGCTCGACGACGTCGAACTCGGCTTCACCGTCGTGCACTGCCGCGACATCGACCGCATCGGGGTCGACGGGGTGATCGAGCGCGTCCTGGACCGCGTCGGCAACCACCCGGTGTACGTGTCGATCGACATCGACGTGCTCGACCCTGCGTTCGCGCCCGGCACCGGCACCCCCGAGATCGGCGGGATGAGCAGCCGGGAATTGGTCGCAGTGCTGCGCGCGATGCGCGCGCTGAACATCGTCGGCGCCGATGTCGTCGAGGTGGCGCCGTCCTACGACCACGCCGAGGTGACCGCCGTGGCGGGCGCGAACCTCGCCTACGAGCTGATCAGTCTTATGGTCGAGTGATGGAGCGCTTCCTCTGGCCGGCCGGCAAGGTCGCCGCGGCCGCGTTCACCTTCGACGTCGACGCCGAGTCGGCGATCCTGTGGGGCAACGAGACCGTCGGCGCGCGGATGAGCGTGATGAGCCACCAGGCCTACGGCCCGCTGGTCGGCATCCCGCGTATCCTGGATCTGCTTGAGCAGCACCAGATTCCGTCGACGTTCTTCGTCCCCGGCCACACCGCCGACCGGTACCCGGAGGCGGTGCGCAGCATCGTCGCCGCCGGCCACGAGATCGCCCACCACGGGTACCTGCACGAGCAGCCCACCGCGCTGACGCTGGAGGAGGAGATCGACGCGCTGGACCGCGGCTTGGCCGCGCTGGCCGAGGTCGCCGGCGTGCGGCCGGTGGGCTACCGGGCGCCGATGTGGGATCTGTCCTGGCGCACTCCGGCGCTGCTGGCCGAGCGTGACTTCCTGTACGACTCCAGCCTGATGGACGCCGACCATCCCTATGAGCTGGCCGTCACCCCGGGCGCGCAGCAGTCGCTGGTGGAGATCCCGATCCAGTGGGCGCTCGACGACTGGGAGCAGTACTGCTTCCTGCCCGACATCTCCGGCAGCGGCCTGATCGAGAGTCCCCGCAAGGCGCGCGAGCTGTGGCAGCTGGAATTCGACGCGCTGCGCAAGGCGGGTGGCTGCTGGGTGCTCACCAACCATCCGTTCCTGACCGGCCGGGCGTCGCGGGCCGCCGAACTCGGTGAGCTGATGCGGTATGTGCTCGACCACGACGACGTCTGGGTGGCCTCGCTGCAGGAGGTCGCCGAACACGTTCGGACGCTGAGGCTTTCACCGCGGTCGATCACGCCTCCCGACATTGCGCGCTGAGCAGGCTGCGCAGGGTGCTGGTGACGAACTTGCGCAGCGCCACGTCGCGTTCGGACCGGGCCTCGCCGACGGTGGTGAGCAGTGCGTAGACGCCGAGGAGGAAGAACGCCGCGCTGTGGTAGGAGTCGACGTCGTCATAGAGTTCGCCGCGGACGCGCAGCCGCTCGATCTCGGCGGCGAGCAGCACGAAGATCGGATGGTTGGTCCACTGTTCCCGTTCGGGCCGGGTGGGCGAGAAGTACAGACTGATGCCGTCGTGAAACAGCGCTGATCCCCAACGGGTCTCGAGTTCCAGCACCAGCTCGACGATCCGTGTCAACACCGCGGGCAGGTCGCGGCGGGTGTCGAGGAACCGGCTCAGCTCGTTGGCCAGGCGCATCTCGTCTCGTCGGATGAGTTCGAGCAGTACGTGTTCCTTGGTGGGGAAGTGGAAGTAGAAGGTGCTGCGCGCGACCCCCGCCGCCTTCACGATGGCGTTGATGTCGGCGGCGCTGGAGCCGGAACGCTGGAACTCCACAATCGCGGCGTCGAGCAGCCGCGCACGGGTGTTTCGCCGCTGGGCTTCGCGTCGCGTCGCACTCTCTGGCACGCGCCCCATTGTGCAGCACGGCGCCGTTGCTGACCAGTGTCACCGAAATCCTGAGATCGTCAGTCGGCCTGATCGGGCCGTGCAGGCGGCTCACTATCACACGATAAGCCGACTTAGGACGCCAGATTCGACCGGATCACCGTGCGGCGGGCCACCCGGGCCGGTTCAGGTTCATTGTCAATTGTCAGTGAATTGTGCTAGACCTGTGACGACCGGAGCGGCAGCAGATCGAATCAGGCGGAGCGAGCGATGACGACAGCGACGGCGAACACGACGAGGGCGATGAACACCAGAGGCCAGCGCATTCTCCTGTGGACGGTGCCGCCGGCGGCGGCGCTGTTCGTCCTCGCGTTCTTCCTTTTCCCGGTGTTCTCCCCGCCGCTGTCGCCGACGATGACCCCCGAGCAGGTGGCGGCCTTCTTCGCCGAGAACACCACCGGCATTCTGGGCGTCGCGATTCTGTGCAATCTCATCGCGTGCTCGCTGGTTCCCCTTTTCGCGGTGATCGCGGTGCAGATATCCCGGACCGCCACCTCGAGCAGCGTCTTCACCTACGCCTACATCCTGTGCGTCGGCGTCGGACTCACGGCGTTCATCCTCGCCGACTACTGCTGGGGCATGGCGGCGTTCCGGCCCGAGCGCGACCCCCAGCTGATCAGCCTGCTCAACGACATGGCGTGGTTCTTCTTCATCGCCCCGGTCGGCACGATCGTCGTGCAGAACCTCTGTCTGGCCGCCAGCATTTACCTCGACGCGCGGCCGGAACCGATCTTCCCCCGGTGGGTGGCGCACTTCAACATCGCGACAGCCGCCCTGTTGATTCCCAGCGCGTTCTCCGTCCTGCACACCACGGGTCCGCTCGCGTGGAACGGCGCGGTGTCATTCACGCTGCGGCTCAGCGTCTTTGCGTGCTACATCGTGGTGATGTTCATCGTCCTCGTGGGCGTGGTCAACCGCCAGGGCGACGAGCGGGAGGCTCTGGTATGACCCAGACCAGGAAGCTAGACCAGTGGATCGCGTTCTGGTCGGTCCCGATCTTCTTCAGCCTGTTCGGGTTGGTCTTCGTGCCGATGAGTTGGATGATGCCGCCGCGATCGCCGAGCAGTTCGCAAACCGAGATCGGCGAGTTCATGCAGTCGCCCAACCTGCTTGTCGCGTGCGTGATCCTGACACTGACGTTCGGGCTGGGGCCGGTGTCCAATGCGTGCTACCTGATCCAGATCAAGCGGATGTCGGTCAGCCCGGTGCTGCGCTTCACGCTGATGATGGGCGCGATCACCGGAACCATCGTCGGCATGCTGTTCCCGATGTTCTGCTTCGGGCTCGGCGCGTTCCGCCCCGGCTACGACCCGGCGATCCTGGCGATGCTGTTCGACTTCGGGTACCTGGCGTTCATCGGTTCGCTGGGCTGTTTCTGCGTGATGTGGATGGCCTTCGGACTGGCGATCATCCTCGACCAGAACAACATCCTGCCGAAGTGGCTGGGTTACTACACCGTGTGGCAGTACGTCACCGAGTTGATCGCCGCACCGGTCTGGATCGCCAAGTCGGGTCCGTTCGCGTGGAACGGGGTGATGACGTTCTGGTTCGCGATGGCGCTCTATGTGTCGTGGCAGATGATCGTGTACGTGTGCATCTTCCGGGCGATCAAGAATCAGCCCGACGAGGAGCTGGAGAACGCCTGGCTGACCACGGAATCGGCCGCCGCGCAACCTCCGGCCAAGGCCAGCGCATGACCGGGGTATCCACCGAGCCCACCGCGGTGGCCGGCGTCGGCTCGCGAAAGACCCAGCGGCGCGGTCACGTTCCCGGCGAATCCAGCATGTGGTTCTTCGTCATCGGCGACCTGCTGATCTTCGGCGTCTATTTCGTCGTCTACATGTACTACCGCGGCCAGGACCAGGATCTGTTCCTGCACAGCCAGGCGAAGCTGAACCTCACCATCGGCGCCGTCAACACCGTCGTGCTGCTGACCAGCTCGCTGTTCGTCGCGCTGGGCACTGCTGCGGCCCGGGCCGGGAAGACCACCGACGCCTACCGGTTGTTCTGGCTGGCGCTGGCCGGCGGTGCGCTCTTCCCGGTGCTCAAGGCGTTCGAGTACATCCCCGAGATCACCGCCGGTCTGACCCCGGGAACCAACCTGTTCTTCATGTTCTACTACGTGATGACGGGGATGCACCTGTGCCATGTGCTGCTCGGCCTGGTGATCCTGGGCTTCGTGATCCGTGATCTGCGCGGCCCGGCGCCCCGAATGTCGCTGGTGGAGACCGGCGCAACGTACTGGCACATGGTCGACCTGCTGTGGCTCGTCCTGTTCGCGCTGCTCTACCTGATGAGGTGATCCTGCTGATCGCATATCTGCGCCATCCGCTGACCCTGGTGTGGGCGCTGCTGACGGCGGTGACCGTGGCGTCGTGGCTGACCGCCCGCGACGGCGGTGGGGGAGAACACCTCAACGCGTCGGTGACCGTCGTGGTGCTGCTGATCGCGGCGGTCAAAACCCAGCTGGTGATCTGGCATTTCATGGAAGTACGGCGGGCACCGCGGTGGCTGAAGGTGACGACGAACGGATGGCTGGTCGTCCTTTTCGGTGTGCTGCTGGGTCTGTACTTCAGCGCTGTCTAGGGTTGTGCGAACTCAGCCACCGCGCACCTCATCGGTGATGTCGGCGAGCTGGTTGTCGTCGCGGTGGTCGTTGAAGTTCCGGCATTCCCCGTAGATCTCGACCGTGCCGCGGTCGGGGTAGTTCCCGGGGCCGACGAGGACCATCACGCCGCCTTTGTGGACCGCGTCGCCGGCGGGCTGGAAGCCCGGCGGCGGCCCCGGCGCCCAGCCGGGTTGGCCGGCCAGGGTGTCGGCGATCTGCCGGCTGACACTCTGGCCGGGCGGCGTCTCGAACGCCACATCGACGCGGCCGTGGAACGGCGGGTCGCCCTGATCGTTACACCACTCCCACTGGAAGCTCGCGTAGGTGACACGCAGGTTCGCCGCCCGCACAACATCTTTGGCCGCATCGACGACCTGGGCGCGGGATTCGGCGTCGGACGGCGGTGGGGCGGTGGGCCCCCCGGCCTGCGGTGTGTTCGGCTCGGACGGGGACATCGGTGAGCATCCTCCTACAGCTGACGTCGCGGCGGCGAGTATGACGGCCAGCCCCGCGATACGACGACTAGTACCCGTGGTCATTGGTCACCGATCCTCCCGCCCGGTTCCACTCGGGGTCATAGATCACCGGCGTCTCGACGTTCATGTGCGGCAACGGAACCACACCGAGGATCGGGACGTCGAGCTGCTGCGGTGTCGACACCGTCAGCTCGGTGCGCGGCTGCGCCAGCAGGCCGAGTTCGCCGAGACGGTCCGGATTGCCGGTGACGATCTCGGTCATGCTGCGCAGCGACTCGCTACCGACGGCGTAGTAATACGAATGGTCGGACGGGTCGATCATGTCGGCACCGGGAACCTCGGCCCGGAACCGCGTCGCACCGAAGTCCTCGAAGGCCGGGTCGGCGCCCAGACCGGCCGTCGGGCCGACCATGTTGCCCAACGAATCGTTGAGTTCGCCCGGCAGCGTGTTGCCCATCTGGCCCAGCCAGCCGACCGGGTCGGTGGACGCGTCCCCGATGTAGACCCGACCGCCGTCGAGGTTGAAGTCCGCGGCACTGCGCGCCACGTCGGTGCCGGGACTGCCGAGCAGGATCGCGTCGTCGGCGCGCATCCCGCTGCTGGCGAACGCGTCGGCGACGGTCGTGGAACCGTAGGAGTGCCCGATCACCGTCACATGCTCGGGAACGCCCACCTCGTGGGTCACGCTGAGCCCGTTGACATCCCACGCCAGTGCGTCGCCCCCGGCGCGTGCGAGGCCCGCGTTGGCGATGTTGGGGTCGGTGAAGCTCTCCGGGGTGTCGTAGCCCATCCAGGAGATCACCGCGGTGGGGTCACCGGGATCGGCCTTGAGTGATTGGCCGTAGAGATTGATCGCGTCGTTGTGCCCGTCGGACAGCCAGCCGTCGCGGACGCTGGCGCTGGTGCCGGGCACGATGACCGCGGTGTTCGACGCCTTGTCCGGATTGCCGATCGAGACCGCCGCGCGGCCCTTGCCGTCGAAGGCCTGTGGGTCGTAAGCCCACAGCATGGTCGGCCGCCAGTTCCTGTCGTGCCGCTCCTGTGCGCCGATCTCGCTGTAGCGGCGGGACTCTCCGTCGGGCGCGCCGAGCTGATGCAGCAGTCCTTCCTGGGTCCGCTTCGCATTCTGGTAACGCGTGACGTCGCCGTCGGTCAGCCCATAGCGGCCCGGATTGCCCACCACCTCATCGGCCGGGACGTGGTTGCGGGACGCCACGTTCTCCACCCGGTCGAGGTGGTCGTCCATCACCGCGACGTTGACCTGGTCGCGCACTTCGGCAGGAATCCCGTTGAGATTGCCCAGGATCGGTGGATGCTGGTCGATCAGCCCACGGCGTTGATCGTCGGTCAGCGCGTTCCACCACGCCGTCACGCCGGCAGGATCGGTGTCCGCCGACGGGATCGCGATGTTCTGCCCGCCCACGGCCACGGACGGAGTCGGGATGTCGACTCCGGCGGCCTGATCAATCGCCGACGCGGTGTTCTCGTCCAGGTCGGTGAACAGCTGCAGCATCTTCTTCAGAAACGCTGTGAACTTGTCGGCCAGGCTGTCCAGAAAGCGCCCGACAAGCCACTGCTGCGGGGTGACCGTCCCGTCGTCGGAGACGGCGAACCCGAACCGGTCCAGCGTCGACACCAGGTCCAGCAGAGCATCCCGCAACGCGGTCATCTGCACGCCGCCGTTGCGCAGCGCGGACTCGAGGTTGAGCAGCCGCCGGGCGATCCGGTCCTGCTTGGCGAGGTCCCTGACCCCCTGCGCAGCCGCGCCGGTGGCGGCCTGCCCGGTCCAGTGCTCCTGCAGATGGACCAGCATCTCCCGTTCGCCGGTGAGGATCGTCTCGAGTTCGCTGCGCCGGCGACCCAGGGCGTCGGCGGCGTCGACCAGCCGGTCGGGATCCGAGTCCCGCACCGTCGACACTGAAACCGACATGGCCCTCCTGTTCCGGTCGCAACGATCGTTCCACATCGAGGGCCGGCGCCTGCGGAGTTAATGTGGGCGGATGGGCACTCAGGTGATTCCGGGCGGCGTGGTGCACGAACTTCCCGATGATCTGCGCACCGCGCTGACCGGGAACGCGACGGCGCTGGCGGCGTGGCAGGACATCACCCCGCTGGCGCGCAACGAGTTCATCTGCTGGGTCGAGGACGCCAAACAGCAGAAGACCCGCGAGCGGCGGATCCGCCGCACTCAGGAGGAACTGGAGGAGGGCATGCGCCGGCCGTGCTGCTGGCCGGGCTGCAAGCACCGCGAGCGCAACGGCAAGGCCTAGCGGCTGCGCCGGCTCTCCCGCCGGTTGGCCTTCTTGATCTCGTCGACGAGTTCGTCCTTGGTCATCGTCGACCGGCCGGGGATGTCGAGGCGACGTGCCAGGTCGACGAGGTGCTTCTTGGTCGCGTTCGCGTTGACGCCCTCAGCGGTCTCTCCCTTGGCCTGCGGCCCGCCGCTCTCGGCCCGCTCGTCCGACGGCCCGCGCTGATCCTTCTTCTCCCAGTGGTCGCCGACCTTCTCGTAGCTGTGCTTGAGGGCGCTGTAGGCGACGCGGTGCGCCCGTTCACCCTCGCCGTATTCCTCGGCGGCAGCGTCGTGCGCCTTGGCGAACGTGCGCTGGGCCTTCTCCTCGGAGCGTTGCAGAGTGCTCGGCAGTTCCCTTTGCTTGGCCTTGCCGGATTTCGTGGTTTTCGGCATCGTTCACCATATTTTGTGGAAGTGGTTGTCGCTCAGTGGATTTGCTGTGCACAACGGTGCAGCACCTCCATCGTGTTCGTCTCGTCGACCAGCGGACCGAGCCGGCCGGTTGACGACGTCGTCATCGCGGGGGTCCAGGACGGTCGGTTCCTTCGTCTGCACGGGTACCCGGCCGACGGTGTGCGACACATCAGGAGCCGCCCTATTGAGCGGGCGGGGGTACAGGCGGGCGGGTGCGGCAGAATCGAGCACTTCACGGCAAGGCGATCCTTTGCTCGGAAAGCTGGGCCGAGCCGAACCGCTGCCCTGCATGGCAGATAAATTGTGTGCAGAAACGTGAATTCGCGGCGTGCGGAAGGTGAGCGGTGTGATCATGAAGTTCGCGGCAATGCCGACGACCTACCGCTAGAATGACGCCGCAATCGACTTCGGAGAGGCGGGACGCCCGTGTTCACAGGCAGGAAAACGCCTCTCACCGCGGCGGTCGCGCTGGTGGGAGCAGGCGTCATCGCCGTCACCCCCGTCGAACCCGCTTCCGCGGCGACGCCGCCGATCAACCCGGCCGTGCGGCTCGCGGCGATACCCAGCCCACTGCAGTTCTATCCGCAGGTGCTGCTGCGTGCGGCCGAGAACACCGCCGCGCTTGTCGAGGCGTACTTCGCCGACCCGCTGCCGCTGACGCGGCTGACCATCGAGAAGCAGGCGCACGCGCTCGTCGAGGCGTGGGACGCGATCGGCGCCGGCGACGGGGCGGCGGCATTGTCCGCCGTCGGCAGAATGGTCTTCCAGCCCGTCGTGACCGCCGCCGGTGCCTGGGAGTACTTCGACGGCCTGATGGACAATCCCAACGCACCGGGGGCGTTGTTCCAGATCGTGTTCAGTCCCGTCCTCGGCGGATTCGCGGCCCTCGGCGTGGCGATCGACGAGGTTGTCGACGCCGCGGTGGCCCTGGATCCGGTCGGTCTGCTCAACGCGGTGCTGAACATTCCGGCCCGTATCCTCGACGGTGTGCTCAACGGCGGGTACGGCTCTCCGTTCGGCAACTTCGACAATCTGCCGGGGCTCGTCACACCGCTGACGGTCGAGGGGTACCTCGCGCCCGGGCCGATCGCGCTCGCGATCCGGATCGGCCAGGACGCGGCCGACCATATCGAGCAGTCGGAGGCGGTCACGGCGCAGGTTGAGCCTGAACACGCTGTTGCCGTAGAACCTTCGGATGACAGCGGGGCCGGACCGCACTCGGAGACCGGAGGTGAGAAGTCCGAGCCGTCGGACGATCCCCTCGCCAAGGCGAATACCTCGAAGACCGGCGGACCGGCCGTGGCCGAGGACACCGCGACGAATGTGCCGGAGCTGGCGAATTCCGTGCCGGAGCCGACGGAAACAGAGCCGGACCAGCTCGACTCGAGGTCACACTCAGAGCCCGAGGCAGAAGCAGACTCCGAACCGGAGCTGGAATCGGAGCTGGCGCAGGACGCCGGTCCGGCGCAGGCGGTCAGCGCAGCGCGGCCCGACCCCGGACCCGAAAAAGCATCAACCTCGGCAGCGTGACGGCCGGCAGCAGCGCCGTGCTGCCGGCGGCCTGGAACACCTGATCCCGGCCGGTCCGAAGAGGGTCACCGAGGCGCCGATCCCCGCGGTGCGCGCAGACCCAGAGTCCGGCGGCCGGCGGCGATCAGATGCTCGCGGAACGCGTCCTCGTCGAGGTCGTCGAAGTCATTGCGGGCGGCCCCGGCGAATCCCGACATCACGATCGTCGCGTTGATCTGACCGCTGACGCCGGGTTCGACGTCGGCGAGCAGCCGCATCTGCCGGGTCACGATCGACCTCCAGTCCGCTCGCGAGCGCAGCAATTCGTAGACCAGCGCGTCACCACTGAGCACCGACACCAGGTCGCGGTTCGCGGCGGTCAAGGTGGCGTATCCGACGAGCATCCGGTCGGCACGCGCACGGGGGGTGCGTTGCGCCTCCGCCGCCTCGACGAGCGCCGACACGTCGGTCAGCACCGGTTCGAGGATCGCGTTCAACAACTCGTCTCGGGTCCGGAAGTGGTGATAGATCGCCGATTTCGTCAAGCCCAGTTCCTCGGAGATCATCTGCAGCGATGTACCTGCGACGCTGTGCTGCTTGAACAGTTCGATGGCGACCTCGATCAACCGCACGCGGGTCTGCTTACTGGTCTCGGATGCAGAACCGGGCACCCCGCCCCTGGCTGTCACGCCGCTCACAGCGCGATCGTAGCTGACCAGCCGGCTGGTCTGACCCGTACGTTTGGTCAGCTGTTCCTGTACGATTGGTCAGCAAGCAAGCTTGTGATCGTCCAGGACGCCGAACGACGGCGGACCTGCAGGCGGCCGTCATGGAGGCCGTTGAGGGCTGTCCCAAACGCGCGATCACCGCCCACCGAGAACCCGCCCACAACGGAGGAACAACTGCATGGCAATCGATTTCGATCGCAGAGAGCACAAACCTCTCGATCTCACCGGCAAGGTGGTGGTCATCGTGGGCGGTGGTCAGATGCCCGGACCCGGAACGGGCAACGGCCGCGCCACAGCCATTCTCGCGGCCCGGCACGGCGCCGAGGTGGTGGCCGCCGATCGTAATCGGGCCGCCGCGCAGGAGACGGTGGACATGATCGTCGCCGAGGGTGGACGCGCCTACGCCGTGCAGGCCGATGTCTCCCTCAAAGAGGACTGCCAGAAGATCTTCGACGTGACGATGCAGACCAGTGGCCGCGTGGACGGCATGGTGTACAGCGTGGCGATCACCCGCCGTTCGAGCGCGAAGCGAACTCGATGACGACCGAGGACTTCAACCACGGCATCAACGTCAACGTGCTGGGCTGCTACTACTGCAACTTGTACGCCGCGCAGTGCATGGAGAAGAACGACGGCGACACCACGGGCAGCATCGTGAACTTCTCGTCGATCGCCAGCTTGAAGAACGAGGTGGGCCTCAACATCGGCATCATGCCGTACGCACTGGGCAAGTGCGGCCTGAACTACATCACCGAACTGACGGCGGTGCAGTTCGCCGCTGCGGGTGTGCGCGCCAACACCCTGATGCTCGGGCCCATCGATTCCATTCTCGGCAACCATTCGCAGACGCTGTTCGGTCTGGAAGCCGAGGAGGTTGAGGCGACTTACCTCGAGGTCGTGAAGCTGAAGATGGGTCGGGGCAGTGTGTGGGAGACCGCGTACGCGGCGCTCTTCCTGCTGGCCGACGAGTCACGCTTCATGACCGGCCAGCAGATCCGTCTCGACGGTGGCGCCACCCTGGTGCGCTGACCGCTCCGTCCGCCGGCGTGTCCGTCTCCAATAACTCGGGGGCTCAACCCTGTTCGCCGCGGCCGGTGCGCTGTTGGAGGTCGTCGATCAGCTCGGAGGCCTGTGCCTTCGTCGAGTCCTCGGGAACCTCGACGCCGGCCTCCTGGGCCAGCGTGTGCAGGTAGCTGCGCTGCGCACCTGTCATCGGCTCATCTCCGGTGACCCACTGCGAGGTGTCCTTCTCGGCGTTCTCCCGAGGTGCCTGTGTCGTGTTCTCGCTCATGCGCTGCGGGATGCCCATCGCACGTGCGTTCGAAACACTCCGGGCGAATAGATCATGCGGACGGACGCCCCGAAAGCCGACCTGCCAGTATCGACGCGTGGGCAAGAACGAACGCGCAAAGATCGTGATGACCGACGACGAGATCACCGAGTTCATCGAACGCAGCCGCACGGCGACCATGGCTACCGTGCTGCCGAACGGCAGGCCGCACCTGGTCGCCATGTGGTACGCCGTCCTCGACGGAGAGATCTGGTTCGAGACCAAGGCCAAGTCGCAGAAGGCCGTGAACCTGCGCCGGGACCCGACGATCACCGTGATGATCGAGGACGGCCTGTCCTACGACACGCTGCGCGGCGTGTCGATCGACGGTCAGGCCGAGATCTACGACGACCCGGAAACCTCACTGCGCGTGGGCATCAGCGTCTGGGAACGCTACACCGGCCCCTACACCGACGAGATGCGCCCGTTCGTCGACCAGATGATGAACAACCGGATCTGCGTCCGCGTCGTGCCGTCCCGGATGCGCAGCTGGGATCACCGCAAGCTCGGCATGCAGGGCATGCCGGTGTCGGGCAGCACCGCACAGTACCTCAGCTGAGCGGGCGCCACCTCAGCTGAACGCGCGCGGCGGGTTGAACCCGGGGTTGGCCAGCGCAGTGGCCGTCGCCGTGCCGATCGGTCCGACCTCGTCGACCACCACCGCGGTGCCGGTCGCGACACCGGCGTGGCTGTCGTGGGTCAGCGCAGCCAGTCCGAGGTAGGGCCCTTCCGGCAGCCGGCTCAGCGTCAGCGTGTAGTCGGCGTTGATGAACGGCAGCCCGTCGGCGCCGAAGTGGGTCAGTGAGCTCGCCATGTCACCGGCGAGCGCCGCCCGCGTGAACGGTGTCAGCTCGATGTCGCCGACGATCGGGCCCAGTTCCCGGGTCCAGATGTACTTCGGGCCCTCGTGCGCCCACGCGCCGAGCCCCAGGCTGGGGGTGGCACCGTCCTTGCCGTAAGTCCACACCACCGTGACGATGTCGTCGGGAACGGAGTCGGCGTGGGACGGGATGGGCGGCATCGTCACTCGGGTGCTGAACCGCTCGCCCGGCGGCTGCTCGCCGCGGCGCAGGAACAGGGCGTTCGCCCGGGCGACGACGGTGCCCGACTGCGTCATGACGGCGTCGACCAGTTTGAGGCGCCGGCCCTCCCGGACCACGGTGGTCTGCACACGCACGGGTTCGGCGAGCGCGGCCGGCCGGAACAGGTCGACGGTGAGGCGGGCCGGTTGCAGCTCGGGATCTCCGGCGTCCCGCTCGATGACGTGGCCGAGCAGCCCACCGACGTAGTTGCCGCTGATGGTCTGGCCCCAGGGGCCGCGGGCCCAGTCGGTGGGACGGAACGCGTCACCGTCGGCGACGAAGAAAGCCCGGCTGCTCACCGCGGCGACGATAGCGGCCGCGCCCGGGTCGGCTCAGTGCAGCCCACCGGTGGTGTCGCGGTCAGCGCCGGGACAGGATCCGCTTGACGTCGGCGGTGACGGGATCGACGAGGTCATTGAACTCGGGGTGCTTGTCGATGAAGCCGGCGACCATCGAACACACCGGCACGATCCGCAGCCCCGCGGCACGGGTGGCCTCCAGCGCCTGCTGCACCAGAATCGTCGCCAGGCCGCGCCCGCTGAACGCGTCGTCGATCTCGGTGTGCGGGAAGATGCGCTGTCCGTCGTGGTCGATGTACTCGGTGAAGCCGGCTTTCGTGCCGTCGACGGAGATGGTGAAGCGGTCCGAGTCGTCGGTGACCTCGGTGGGGGCGCCGTTCTTGTCGGTGGTCATGGCCTCCTCTATACCCCGGGATGGGGGCGGGGACGCAGGGTGGCGTTCGGCAGTGGTGGCGCGGGCAGTCTGGTCGTGGTGCCGCGGTAACCCTCGACGGCGCCGAAGCGGTCGTCGTGGTTCTGCCACTGTTCGCGGTATTTGACGATGTCGTCGTGGCTGCGACCGACGAAGTTCCACCACATGATCAGTTCTTCGGTGAACGGGGTGCCGCCGAGCAGCAACACCCGGGCCGGGGTGTCCCCGCGGTTGTGCAGGTGCAGCCGGTGGTGGCCGGCGCCCTGGAACGCAAGGTCGGCGACGGCGAGGCGGGAGCCGCAGGCCTGGACGTCGCCCTGGTCGACGAGCACGCCGTGTTCGAAATCCCGGTCGATGTCGAGGGTTACGTCGACGCCCGGCTCTAGGTCCACCTGCGCCCCGAGCAGCGGGGTGAAGGTGTGCACGGGCGAGCGGTGGCCGTCGAGTTCGCCGAGGAACACCCTGGTGGTCACGCCGCCGGTGTGCCCAGGAGCGGGCGCGTAGTGCGCGAAGTCGCGGCCGGTGTCGCGGTCGGACTCGGGCAGCGCGACCCACAGCTGCGCGCCGTGCAGGACGGTCGTCGACGCCGTGGAGACCTCGGAGTGGCAGATGCCCGCGCCTGCGGTCATCAGGTTCAGCTCGCCCGGCCGCACCATCGCGTGCACGCCGGCGCTGTCACGGTGTTCGACCTCGCCGCTGAACAGCCAGCTCACCGTCTGCAGCCCGGTGTGCGGGTGCGGGGGCACGTCCCTACCCGTGCCTGCGCGCGCGTTGTGCGGGCCGTAGTGATCGGCGAAGCACCACGCGCCGATCAGCGACCGTTCCCGTTGCGGAAGTGTGCGCCGGACCCGGATGGCCCGCGGACCGCCCAGCGGGACCTCGCGCGGGTGCAGGACACCCGCGAATCCCGCGGCCGCGCAATTGATTTCAGGAGGCGCCAGATCGGTGTTGCTCATCGGTTCACAGTAGTCTCCTCTGCGTTCGGGCGGACCATCGCCGAACGGATCACCTCGAGGTCGTGGTCGTCGATCCGGAAGACGCCGAAGCGGAACTTGTAGCCCCACCGGGATTTGTCCTCGATGAAGTCGAGATCGCCGAGCAGCGGCCGGATCGGCGTCTCGACACAGTCGAGGAAGTCCACGTTGCGACGCCACGGTTGAAAGTCCGGCGTTATCTCTGCCTGATAGGGCTCGTCGTCGGCGACCTGACCGATCGCGGTGAACGCCTGCAGCGGTTCCCCGTCGGGATACGCGGTCTTCGGGGAGTAGAAGACAATCCAGTCGCCCCGGGACATTCTGCGCAGCATGTGCGGCTTGCCGTGGTTGGCCTGAGTGAAACGGCCGCGAACACCGCGCTCGACGTGGTCGCGGCTGACCGTGTTGATCCAGTTCGTCATGACCGCACGCTATGCCCGCGGCCCGACATTCCCCAGGGGCCGACCGCCCGCCCTGTGGATAACTCGGGCACTACTCTGACGCCATGAGCGACGGCGCCGTCACGGCCGACTATCTGCGCAGCATCACCTTCGAGAAGCCGCCGTGGGGCAAGCGCGGCTACAACGAGAAGGCGGTCGCCGATTTCCTGGCGTTGTGCGCGCGCCGCCTGGACGGGCGCGGGCATCTGACCGCCGAGGACGTGCGCAACGTGCGCTTCAACAAGCCGCCGTTCGGCAAGCGGGGTTTCAACGAGGAGCAGGTCGACGCCCTGCTCGCCGAGATCGCCACAGCCATCGCCGAACTCGATGCGCAACCCGAACTCGATGCCTGACCCGGAACCGATCCGCGGCGACCTGGCCGAACTGCGGCGCCGCCGTGCGCTCACCGAGGACGCCGCGCGTCCGGACGCCGTGGAACGCAGGCACGCCCGCGGTGGCCGCACCGCCCGCGAGAACGTCGACGATCTCGTCGACCCCGGCACGTTCGTCGAGTACGGCCGGTTTGCCATCGCGCCGCAGCGGATGCGCCGCGACGTCGAAGAGCTGGTCGCCCGCACCCCCGCCGACGGACTGGTGGCCGGCACCGCCCGCGTCGACGGGCGTCCCTGCGCAGTGCTGTCCTACGACTACACCGTGCTCGCCGGCACCCAGGGCGCGCTGGGCCATCGCAAGAAGGACCGGCTGTTCGAGCTGATCGAGCGCATGCAGCTGCCGACGGTGTTCTTCGCCGAAGGTGGTGGCGGCCGCCCCGGCGACACCGACTACCCCGTGGTCTCCGCACTCGACACCCGCGCGTTCGCGCTGTGGGCCAAACTCTCCGGCGTCGTGCCGCGCATCGCGATCGTCAACGGCCGCTGTTTCGCCGGAAACGCCGTCATCGCAGGCGCTTCCGATCTGATCGTCGCCACCCGCGACGCGTCGCTCGGCATGGGTGGGCCGGCGATGATCGCCGGCGGCGGCCTCGGCAACGTGCCACCCGACGAGGTCGGGCCGATGACGACGCAGGAACCCAACGGCAACGTCGACGTGGTCGTCGACGACGAAGCCGCCGCCGTCGCGGTGACCAAGAAGCTGCTCGGATACTTCTCGGGCCCGGTCGACCCGTGGACCGCGCCGGACCAGACGGTGCTGCGCACCGCGGTGCCCGAACGTGCCCGCCGCGCCTACGACGTCGCCCCCGTCATCGAGACCCTCGCCGACGAGGACTCCGTGACGTTCCTGCGGCCGAAGTTCGCCCGCGAGATGGTGACCGCGCTGGCGCGCATCGAGGGCAGGCCGGTCGGGGTGATCGCCAACGACACCCGCTTCACCGCCGGCGCCATCACCGCGGCCGCGTCGGACAAGGCCGCCCGGTTCCTGCAGCTGTGCGACGGGTTCGGGCTGCCGGTGGTGTCGCTGATCGACTGCCCGGGCTACATGGTGGGCCCGGCCGCCGAGGCGGAGTCGCTGGTGCGCCGCGCGTCGCGGATGCTGGTGGCGGGCGCCGCACTTCGCGTGCCGATGGTCGCGGTGATCCTGCGGCGCGGGTACGGGCTGGGCGCGCAGGCGATGGCCGGGGGCAGCCTGCACGAGCCGGTGCTGACGGTAGCGTGGCCGGGCGCGCACCTGGGTCCGATGGGCTTAGAGGGCGCGGTCCGGCTGGGGATGCGCAAGGAACTCGACGCCATCGACGATGAGCAGGAGCGCGAGGAACGCGTTCGAGCGGCCACCGCGGCGGCACAGGAGAACGCCAAAGCGCTGAATGCCGCGATGCTGTTCGAGATCGACGATGTGATCGACCCGGCCGAAACCCGCGCGGTGATCGCCGCCACCTTCGCCGCAGCGGAGATGGGCACGAAAAAACCGGCTCCTGTGGGGAGCCGGTTCATCGACACCTGGTGAAGAGAAACCAGGTGGGCGGTGACGGTGCCGCCTGCGCCTCTCGGCGAGTGGTCGCTCGAAGCGACGATTGTGGATGGGGCCCGGGGCATGCCCGGCACCGTCGCATGATGTAACCGGCGGGCGGCCGGATGTATTCCGGGCCGGGTCCGCCGCCGACCCGAAATCGGCGCATTCTGCCGAATCTGCAGTGCAAGCGATCTGAGCGTCTCGTACCCTGAGTTGTCTATAGCTGAAGGGGGAGAGCTAATGCCGCACGTGGGGACTCTGATCCGGGCAGCAGCGTCGGTTGCCGTAGTCGTCATTCTGGTCGTGTGGTCTGTCCTCGATTTGGACACCGCATCGAAGGTTGCCGGTGTCGGTGCCTGCCTACTGGCTCTGCCCGCCATCTGGGCGGTGGGCCGGCGGCGCCGAGGGCGGCAGACGGATGAAGACACGTCGGCGTCGGCGGCCCAAAGCATCCGGGGTGTCCGAGCCGGGGGAAGTGTCCGACAGCGCAGCTCGACCCCGACGGATCAGCGTATCGCTGGTGTGGTGACTGATCGCGACGTCGAACAGAGCCAATGATCCACCCGGCCTACAGCCAGAAGATCGAGGGTGCCCGCGCCGGGCGCGATATCAACCAGAGCCTGAACGTTGTCGATGGATCAACGCGCGACGCGGGGATCTGGCACTGGTCGAGCTGGCGCGAGAAAGCCTTGGCCTTCCACCTGAACAGCGCGGGTGCGCACGCCACTCGCTTGCTCGCGTCAGGGCTCGCGCTCCCTCGACCGGAGTCGACACTGATCGCCGAGTCTGCCGAGCGCTTCCTGAACGACGACCCGCATGCTCCTCAAACGGTCGCGCTGTACGGAAAGCACGGGACGGGTCGCAGCACACTGATGATGGCCGTCGCATTCGAGCTCGCGGACAAAGGGTTTGAGGACATCTTTGTCGCCGACGACTACATGCGGTTCGCGCAGACCGATCTGCGTCGGGTGCTGCCCACCGATCGGAAAAGCGTCCTGATAATCGATGACGCTGATCTGCAGGGGGCAGTGAGACCGGTCTACAACTGCCGGGGATCGGGCATCCTGGCGCTGGGCTCCTTTTCGAGACGCCGTGGCGCGACAACGTTCCTGGGTATCGGAGGCCGCCAGTACGAGCCGGTGACCCTGGCTGACCGGCCGGACGCTGAGCAGCTCGGGCAACTGGCGGATGTGCTGCAAGCGCCTCGGTTACCGAAGGACCGCCAGAACCAACTCAATCGGTGCAATTTCCGGTCGGCGTATCGCATCTTGAAAGGCGAGCCGCCCCCACTGGACTTAGCTCTCCAACTCGTTGACCTGCGCTTCGAGGGCCACGATATCGAGCTCGCAGTGTCCTTGTTGACATGGTGTGGGACGCACGATGTCCTGGTACCGGTTTCTGTCCTGCGAAGAGCCGTCAACACTCCCGTCATCGAAGAACTCGAGCCCTGGCTTCAGTCCCGCCCGATCTTCGATTCCGCCGGCGAGGCGTCGGCGGTGTGGATCGAGGACCAGGCAGTGATGAATCTCGCGATGAGCGAGTGGAAGAAACACCACGTCGTCGACAAGGCCAGCTTCGATTGGGAGATCGGCCGAAACATCGACGCAGTCCTCGGCGTGGTCAACGCGACCAAAGCCCCGGAACGCGTGTTCACCCGCCAGGTGATTCGAATCGCTGAACCCCAAGTGGCGCGAGAGGCGGTGGAACGCGGCTTCACAACGATCGTGAACTGCATTCACGAAGAAATCGACCGAGGGGCGCTTTTGGCTTGGGCATCGGCGATTCCGCCGGGTAGCGATGCCGCCTTCGCCCAGCTGCGCGACGCGGTTCAGGATCACATCCTCCAGACCAATCCCGATTTCGGTGCAGTAATCGCGTTCGTCACCGGCGAGTCAGAGCGCGAGATGTCTGACGACGCTGTGGCGACAGCCGCGAAAATGATCCCGATAGAGCAGTGGGCGGACGTTCTCGAACTGTGTCAGGGCCGGTCGGGCGGCGTCCTCGGGGTACCGACATTTCACACCGCGCTCAACTTCATACGTCGGCACCCCGACGCAGAAGAGATCCTGAAGATTAAGAACAGCGCTCAGATCATCGCGACGCGCCTGATACGGGACCCTCAGCCTGGACCACGAATCTGGCTGCGGGACCTGTTGATTGATCAAGACAGGCTGTCCCCGGCCGATGGAAAGTCGCTGTTGGCTCTGTGCGAAAGGTGCATCGGGCAGCGCCGGCACCGCGTCACGATGCAATCGAAGTGGGATCCGCCGAACGCCGACCAGAACATGGTGGACAGCCTGCGCGGCGAGTACATGCGCCTGTGGGAGACACGTGCGGCCGACCGGGTTGATGAAGTCACCGATGTGGTTCTGACACTGTTGAATTCGGGCAGGGCAGCAGGAGGGCAGGCGGGTACCCTGTGGGCAGCACTCTTCAAACTCGCCCGAAACTACCTGCCTGAGCGGGTACCGCATATGGTCGAGCCCATGTGGACGTTCGTCCGGTCAGCCTGGGAAACCGCGCGCGTCAGGGACTCGAGTCTGGCCGCTCAACTGTTGTTGAGAACGGACGCGGTCGGGGGACATCTCAGCCCGCAGACGATCAGGGAGGCCTTACAAGCGCTCGACGGGGACAAGTTCGAGCCCCTGCTCGTGCGTCTACTCGGAGATAGCGCATGGTGCGCCGGTGATGCCTCGGTGGCGCAGGCATCGATCTGTATTCTCCGTTCGTCGCTCGAAAGCGACCCGCAAAGGCGGGCCGACGGCATCAGCCGTGGTTGGGAGAGTCTTCTTCGTGCAGTCAATTTTGAGCCCCGGGGCGCACTGCGGGCGATCGACGGCCACGACATGGGGCGCATGATCGATGCTCTGCCGAGCGAAGTCATCATCAACGTCGGCGCGTTCCCGGATACGGACAGAGAAGCAGATCTGGCGTCGATGGTCCGCAGGTGGGGTCACAAACAGGCCATCAGTCTGTTCTCCGTATGCCTCTCGCACAACGCCCTACGCCTCGCCATGGACCTGGTTCCGAACAATTGGCCCGACGACCGCAATTGGTCGATTCAAATGGCGAGGCTGCGTGCCCTCCAAGGTCGGCTCACAGATGCGCGCAAACTGCTCATCGAGGGCGCGGCATTGGGCGGGTCCAACCCCACGTCCGTTTCACGCGCTCAGCACGAGTTGGCCAAGCGGACAACAGGTTACGAGAAGCAGATGTGGCAGATGCTCACAGCATTGAACAGGCCTCGCGTGCTCGACGAGCTTCCGGAAGGTTAGCCAGGCGTTCCTCACGACCCGGCCGAGACCCGCGCGGTGATCGCCGCCACCTTCGCCGCAGCGGAGATGGGCACGAAAAAACCGGCTCCTGTGGGGAGCCGGTTCATCGACACCTGGTGAAGAAAAACCAGGTGGGCGGTGACGGTGCCGCCTGCGCCTCTCGGCGAGTGGTCGCTCGAAGCGACTTTTGTGGATGGGGCCCGGGGCATGCCCGGCACCGTCGGATGATGTAACCGGCGGGCGTCCGGATGTATTCCGGGCCGCGTCCGCCGCCGACCCCCCGAGCCCGGCGGCGGACGAGCCGCTCGTCACGCACTTTCGGCGTAATAGACCCGGCGCTCTCCGACGGGGTAGCCGTTCTGCTCGGCCAGCGACTTGAGCTGTCGCAACGCGAAGGTCCGGCCACGGCCGCCCTCCGGGACGTAGATGCCCGCCCACAGGCCTTCAGCGCGCGGCGACTCGCAGGCCTCCCGGGCGCACAGCCAGCGCCGCGGGCAGGAACGGCAAATCGCCTTCGCCTCGTCGTCCGCGGTGGTGGTCCAGCGCTCGGGGTCCCTGGTGCACTCGCCGACCGGCGTGTCGTCCCACGACTTTGCGTTCATCGTTGTGCTCCTCTGTGCGCTGCGGCGGGGTCGCCGCGATGGAGGACAACGTAACCGACCAAACCGTAGCAGTGCAACAGTTACTGCAGCGGTTACCTGTCGCGAGCACGGTGCCTTCTGTCAACTTAGCCGTATTTTCCAGCAGGAATGCCGCTCAGCGAGCGTCGCAAGAAGGGGCAGGAATCTGTTGCATTGATGCGGTATAGACCGAAGAAGTGATGTAGTTTGGACATGCCCCGGCGCGTTCGGCGCCCCGGTACGCCACTACATTGCTCACTACGACGCGCACCACGAGAGTGCGCCGATCACACAGCTGAGGGACCCGGGTGATGACGAACGCCGAGCCGGTCGAGGAGTCGACCGGTGCGTTGGACCCCGGCATGGTCCGGGCCGGCGCGGCGGCCGCGGCCCGCCGGCGCGAACTGAACATCAGCCAGCGCAGTCTCGCCGCCGACGGCGTCATCAACGCCGGCGCGCTGATCGCGTTCGAGAAGGGACGCAGCTGGCCACGGGAGCGGACCCGGGCGCGGCTCGAGGAGATCCTGCAGTGGCCACCCGGCGCCATCGCCGCGATCCGGCGGGGTGAGCCGGTGCGGCCCGGTGCCGCACCGGGTACTGCGGCGCCGGGGTCCCCGGCCGGCAGTGACGAGGTGTCGCTGATCGCCCAGGCGGTGATCACCGCCGTCAACGCGTTCGCTGCGACGGTGGCGTCACTGCCGCCCGAGGACGACAGCACGTTCGTGCCCCGGGTCAGCGCGATCCTGGCCGATCTCCGGCAGCTCGAAGCGGTGGCCGCCCGGGCCGCGCGCATCGGCCGCGTGACACCGGCGTTGATCAAGGCGCTCAGCACGGTGCGCGGCCTGTACGACGACCTGATGCTGCGGGCCGCCCGTGCACCGCTGGCCACGCTCGGACAGCGGCTCTACGCGGCTCGGCGCGGGGCCAACCTCACGGTCGCCGAAACCGCGCAGGCGGCAGGCGTTTCCGAGCAGACGATCCAGCAGGCCGAGGCCGACGAAGCTCTCTCGCCCGCCGACATCGCCGCGATCGAGGCGCTCGTCAGCCAGATCGCGTGACCTGCGCGGGAAAGTACCCCGCCAGCGCGGCGGCCACCTCGACGAACTTCTTCCGGGTCGGAGCCGACATCTCACTCGTCCCGTCGATCACCCCGCCGGGCCGCAGCTGCCCGTCGAACGGTACCTCGATGACGTGCTGGCCATGTGAAGAGAACTGTTGCGTCAGAAGCTTTCTGGTGCGCTTGTCGGCGTGGCCGTCGGAATCGTTGAGCAGCACCACGGTGCGCTGCAGCAGGGTGGTCATGCCGCGCGCGGCCAGCCAGTCGAGGGTCTGACCGGCCGCGGCCGCGCCGTCGACCCACGGCGAGGACACCACGACCAGCGCGTCGAGGTCGCGCAGCGCCTCCTGGGTCACCGGCGAATCCATCGTGGAACTGCAGTCGATGACCGAGATGGTGAAGTGACGGTCGAGGCGGGCGACCGCTTCACGGTAGATCGCCGGATCGAGCACCCGACGGCGCGCCGGGGTGCCCTCACCGGCGAGCACGAAAAGCCCGGCGGCATTGCAGCCCAGCCGGTTCCGGACATCGGCGAAGGTGTCGAGGTGCTGGTCGCCGGCGAGCTCCCAGAACGATCCCTGCGCCTTCGGGTCGACCCGACTGCCCAGCTTTCCGAACGCGGTGTCCGCGTCGACGGCGACGACGCGCACGTCCTGGCGCAGCTCGGCCAGGACCGATCCGATGGCCGCGGACACGGTGGTCTTGCCGACGCCGCCCTTGCCCATCACGCCGATCTTGAAATTGCCGCGCAGCGGGCCCCGGATGACGGCCTCGAGTGCGGCGATGCGTTTGTCCTCCGGTGACGGGCCGAGGTTGATCAGTCCGAAACTGGCCTTGTAGACAGCCCGGCGCCACCCGCCCCCCGGGGCGGTCTTACGGGCGGGGACCAGCTCGTCGGGGCGGATCCAGTCGGCGAACGTCGTCGGCTGGGGCGCGGTCCAGGGCTCTTCGGCGGGTGGGGGATACGACAGCGGAGGCGGCTGCGGTACCCAGCCCTGCGGGCGCTGCGGCGGACGACCGTCGGCTCGACGCTGCGGTGCGGGCCGAGGCGGGGTGGGCTGGCGGTGCGCATCCGCCGCCCGGGCCGGGGCCGGCGGCGGCATCATCCGGGTCTGTTCGGCGGGGTCGCCGGGATCGGTCGGGTGGTCCCGCCGAAGATCATCGCGGTCGGTCACCACACGCCTCCTCTTCGGTGTTTATGGCATCGCCGCACCAGACTAACCGTGCGCAACTTTCAGCAAACTCATAGACGTTGCGATGGGGAGGGGCTGACGCCGGCTGGTGCGGCTGTACGTGGGGCGGTGCCGACCTCCGGCAAGTGCATCCGAACGGCCTCGTGTCCCTGGCCACGAACGTTAGCGGGAGTGGCAATGGTGCAGTTCCCGCTATCGGTAGCCATTGCTGTAGGGCCGTTCAGGGTGAACTCTGAGTCCATCCGCGGCGAGCAAAAAAGTGTCCGTGGGGGTCCTGCACCGCTGGTACGCTGCCGATGGGAAGGGGACCAGACCATGGCTAAGTTCGGCGGTCAACACGCGGCGGGCAAATTCGGCAACGCCGTCGGCCACGCATCCGCCGTCCGCCGGCGCGGTCTGCCCCGGTGATGGCGAGCCCGTTCTTCGGAGACGGCGAACCCACCCACTACGACGATGTGGTGGGTGTCGAGGTGACGATCGACGGGATGCTCGTCATCGCCGACCTGCTGCACTTGGTCGACTTCCCGCTGTCGCTGGGAATCCGGCCCAACATCCCCTACGAGGATCAGCGCAAGATCGTGTGGGATCAGGTGACCCGAGACCTGACCGCTCAGGGCATCCTGACCGCCTACGGCGATCCACATCCGGAGGTCGCCGCGATGGTCGACGCGTTGAGCCGTCCCGATCGCACGCTGGACTGCCGGTGGTGGCGCCGGGATCTCGGCGGCAAAATGGTCCGTTTCGTGGTCTGCCGGAAAGGCGAGCGCCACGTGGTGGCCGCCCGCGACGACGAGATGCTCGTGCTGCAGCGGGTGGCACCGCAGATCGGTCTGGCCGCGATGGTGACCGTCGTGATCGGTGAGGCCGAGCCTGCCCAGGTCGAACCACTGACGGGCATCGCGGCCAAGCTCGTGGAAGCCCGCACCGCCGAGCAGATCGGCAGGTACGGGCAACCGCCGCTGTCGGCGAAGATCTACGCCGAGGCGACGGCCGACCCCGACAGCTGGGTGGAGATCACCGCCACCGAACGTCACCCCGGCGGGACCTACTCCGAGGCCGGGGTGGGCGCCGGCGTGCTGGACTCCGGCCACGGCCGGATCGTCTCCATCCCCCGGCAGGTCGGCCGCGAGCTGTACGGAAGCTTCCTCCCCGGCTCCCAGGAGAACCTGCAGCGAGCCCTCGACGGCCTGATGCAGTTCCTTCCGTCCCAGGCGTGGTTCGACCACAAGAACGCGCTCGACAACGCGTACTCGGATTGAGAAAGGCGACAGACACGGTGGCCAACCCTCCGCCCGCGAACCCCGACGACGGGGAGCACGACGATCTGGCGGCGCTGGACTTCAGCCTCGCCCGGTCGCAGGGCGAGACCGACCTCAGTGTGATTCTCGGTGACTACGCGGCAGACGATGACGAGCCCGGCGACGATCTGTCCGCGTTCGGTCTCGACCCCTCCGTTGACGCCGACCCGATGCCGACCTTCACCGTCACCAATCCGCCGGGCACCGTGACGGTGACGACGTACATGGACGGTCGCGTGCACCAGGTCGATCTGTCGCCGAAGGCCGCGGAGCTCCCCGAAGCGGTACTCGCCGACGAGATCGTCGTCATCGCCGGCCTGGCCACCCAGGACGCCAGGTCCGCCCAGTACACGTTCATGTTGGATGGGATGAGGCAGCAGGGCCACGACAATGTGGCCACCCGCGACTTCCTCACCCGCGACCTCGATCTGCCCACTCCCGAACAGGCACAGGCGGCCCGCGCCGAACTGTTCACGACCCGTTACGCAGGTGACGAATGACCGAACACCTGGCCGGCATCTTCGGGACCGCGGTGGGATTGCTGCCCACCTCCCAGGCGCGGTCACTGGAGTTGTTCACCGAGATCACCACCGCTGATGAGGCGGCATGCGACGCGTGGGTAGGCCGCATCCGATGCGGTGACACCGACCGCGTGACGATGTTCCGGGCGTGGTACTCCCGCAACAACTTCGGTCAACTCGCGGGCACCGCCGAGCTGTCGATGAACAGTCTCGGTGCCCGCGTTCCGATCGGCGGCATATACGGCGACATCACCTATCCGGTCAATTCCCCGTTGGCGATCACGCTGGGCTTCGCGGTCAGTGAGGCGACGCTGGGCAACTACGCCGATGCGATGGAAGCCCTCGACGATGCGCCCGCCGCCGGCGGCGAGCATCTGATCGCGTGGGTCAAGGCGGTCATCTATGGTGCTGCGCAGCGCTGGACCGACGTGATCGACGAGGTGCGCAGCGCGGGCACCGCATGGCCTGACAAGTTCCTCGCCGGAGCCGCGCTGGTGGCCCACGGTGTGGCCGCGGCCAACCTCGGCCTGTTCACCGAAGCCGAACGCCGTCTGGTGGAGGCCAATTCGGCCCCGGCCGGGCAGGCGTGCAACAAGGCGATCGCGTGGTACTCCGCGATGGCCTATCGAGCGCTCGGCAACGAGGAAGCCGCCGTGCGCCTGCTCGAGTGGCTGCAGGCCTCCCATCCGTCCGCTGAAGTGGCTGCGGCGCTGCGGGATCCGGCATACCGGCTGCCCACCACCACGGCCGAGCAGATCGCCTCGCGGCGGGACCCGTGGGACCCGTCCAGCGTGGTGGCCGACAACTCCGGGCGGGAGAAGCTGCTGGCCGACGCGCAGGCCGAACTCGACCGCCAGATCGGCCTGACCCGGGTCAAGGAGCAGATCGAGCGATACCGGGCGGCCACGCAGATGGCGAAAGTGCGTGCCGCCCGCGGAATGAAGGTGGCCCAGGCGTCCAAGCACATGATCTTCACCGGACCACCCGGAACCGGCAAGACGACGATCGCCCGCGTGGTGGCCAACATCCTCGCCGGCCTCGGCGTGATCGCCGAACCCAAGCTGGTAGAGACCTCCCGGAAGGATTTCGTCGCCGAGTACGAAGGCCAGTCCGCGGTGAAGACCGCCCGCACCATCGACCGCGCGATGGGCGGGGTGCTCTTCATCGACGAGGCCTACACGCTGGTGCAGGAACGCGACGGCCGTACCGACCCGTTCGGCACGGAGGCGCTCGACACGCTGTTGGCCCGGATGGAGAACGACCGTGACCGGCTGGTGGTGATCATCGCCGGCTACGGCAACGACATCGACCGGCTGTTGGAGGTCAACGAGGGCCTGCGGTCCCGCTTTTCCACCCGGATCGAGTTCGATTCGTACTCTCCCGACGAGATCGTCGACATCGCCAGAGTGATCGCCGCCGGCAATGATTCGAGCCTGAGCGACGAGGCGGCCAAGCACGTGCTGGAAGCCGCGACGCTGCTGAGCCGCAGCACGTCCAGCGGCAAGCCGGCACTAGACGTGGCGGGCAACGGGCGGTACGCCCGCCAGTTGGTGGAGGCCGGCGAACAGACCCGGGACATGCGGCTGGCCCGGTCGCTGGACTTCGACGCCCTCGATGTCGAACAGCTCAGCGAGATCAACGGCGAGGACATGGTGGCGGCGATCGCATCGGTGCACGGACGAATGAACATCAGCGAGTAGGTCATGGCGGGATTCCGGCTCACCACCAAGGTGCAGGTCAGCGGCTGGCGGTTCCTGCTGCGCCGCGTCGAGCACGCGATCGTGCGACGTGATACGCGCATGTTCGACGATCCGTTGCAGTTCTACAGCCGCGCGGTGACGGCCGGAATCGTCCTCGCGGTGCTGATCTGCGTCGGCGCGGTGCTGCTCGCATACTTCAAACCGCTCGGAAAGCGCGGCGGTGACACGCTTCTCGTAGACCGCACCACCAACCAGCTCTTCATCGTGCTGCCCGACAGCAGCCAGCTCCGCCCCGTCTATAACCTGACCTCGGCGCGTCTCATCCTCGGCGAGGGTCGGACTCCGGTTGCAGTCAAGTCCGAAGAACTCGACAAGATGCCCAAGGGACAATCCGTCGGCATCCCGGGTGCGCCGTACGCCACCCCGGTCACGTCGTCGCCGGATTCGCAGTGGACGTTGTGCGACACCGTTATCAAACCGGACAGCGTAGCGCCTGCGGTGGAGTCCTCGGTGCTGATCACCCCGCTGGCGCTGGACGCGTCCGTCGCCGCGATGCGTCCGGAGCAGGGCATGCTGGTCTCCTTCAAAGATCAGGACTGGCTGGTCACCGCGAGCGGCCGGCACCTGGTCGACATGGCCGACCGGGCGGTGACCTCCGCGGTGGGCATCCCGGTGACCGCGCGGTCCACCCCGATCTCGGAAGGCTTGTTCAACGCGCTGCCCAACGCCGGCCCGTGGCGGTTGCCCGACATCCCGGCCGGCGGCACCCCGAACTCGGTGGGTCTGCCCCCGGTGCTGGTGGTCGGTTCCGTATTCGTGACCGTGACCGACTCCGACGAACAGCACTACCTGGTGTTGCCCAACGGTGTCGCGAAGGTCAACAACACGACCGCGGCTGCTCTGCGCGCCACCAACTCCTATGGGCTGATCGAGCCGCCAACGCTGGAGTCCAGCGCGGTTGCCCGCGTTCCGGAGCAGGTCTATTCCTCCCCGCTGCCCGACGCGCCGATGGAAATGCTGCCGCGCCAAGAGGTTCCGACGCTGTGCTGGGCCTGGCAGCGGGTCGCCGGGGACCAGACGCCCAAGATGACGGTCATCGCCGGCCGTCGGCTTCCGCTCTCCCCGCAGATGCTGCGCTCCGGTATCGACCAGATCACCGGCGACGCAACGGTCTACATCGACGGCGGGCAGTACATCCGGCTCCAGTCGCCGGATCCGCGCTACGGCGAGAACCTCTACTACATCGATCCGCAAGGGGTGCGCTACGGCCTGCCCGACGAGCAGACCGCGGCGAAACTGGGACTGTCCTCGCCGCGCACCGCTCCATGGCAGGTGGTGAGTCTGCTGGTCGACGGCCCGGTGCTCTCGCAGCAGGCGGCGCTGGTGGAGCACGACACGTTGCCGCCGAACCCGAATCCGCGACGCGCCGGGGGCGACGCCGCGGTGGCGGGCGCAAGCACTGGAGGCGGAGGATGACCACACGCAAGTTCACCCCGATCATCAAGCGGGGACCGCGTCTGACGCCCGGGGAGATCAATGTCACCCCGCCCGAAGATCTCGGCGTCGACATCCCGCCGTCGGGCATGCAGAAGGCGCTGCCCTGGGTGATGGGCGGCTGCATGCTCGGGATGATCGCGATCCTGATCTTCGGTGGGCTGCGCGCCTTCTCGCCGTACATGCTGATGATGCCGCTGATGGTGGTGATGGGCGCGGTGGGTCTGATGGCCGGTGGCGGCAGCGGCGGCAAGAAGGTGCCCGAGATCAACGCCGACCGCAAGGAGTACCTGCGCTATCTGGCCGGATTGCGCACCCGGGTGACGTCCTCGGCGTCGGCTCAGGTCACGTTCTTCAACTATCACGGGCCGCATCCCGAGGATCTGTTGTCGATCGTCGGTACGCACCGGCAGTGGTCACGACCGTCCAACCACGACTTCTACGCGGCGACGAGGATCGGGCTGGGCTCCGAACCCGCCGTCGACCGGCTGCTCAAGCCCGCGGTCGGCGCCGAGCTCGCCGGACCCGCCGGCGCTCCGCAGCCCCATCTGGAGCCGGTCAGCCACATGTGGGTGACCAAGTTCCTGCGCACGCATGGGCTGATTCACGATTGCCCGAAACTGGTGCAGCTGAAGACATTCCCGACGATAGCCATCGGCGGTGACCCCGAGGGCTCGGCGGCGCTGCTCCGCGCGATGATCTGCCACCTGGCGGTGTTCCATCCGCCGGACATGTTGCAGATGCGGGTGCTCACCGACAACCCCGAGGATCCGGCCTGGGCGTGGCTGAAGTGGCTGCCCCACCTGCAGCATCAGTCCGACACCGACGCCGCGGGCGCCACCCGCATGGTGTTCACCCGACCGGACGCGCTGAGCGACCTGGCCGCGCGCGGCCCGCACACCGCCGACGCGACCCCGAGCGGACCGTACGTCGTGGTCATCGACCTGACCGGCGGCAGAGCCGGTTTCCCGATGGACGGGCGCTCCGGCGTCACTGTCATCACGCTCGGTAACCATCGCTCCGCCTACCGGATCCGGGTCAACGAGGACGGCACCGCCGACGACAAACTGCCCGGTGCGTCGTTCCGGCAGGTAACCAGTCAGGTTGACGGGATCGCCCCGCGGCAGGCCGAGCGGGTGGCCCGCAAGCTGGCAGGGTGGTCGATCACCGGGACGATCATCGACAAGGGCACCCGGGTGCAGAAGAAGGTCGCGACCGAATGGCACGAGATCGTCGGGGCGCAATCGGTCGAGGAGGTCACCCCGGCGCGCTGGCGGATGTTCACCGACACCGACCGGGACCGGCTCCGGATCCCGTTCGGCCACGAACTCAAGACCGGCGACGTGATGTACCTGGACATCAAGGAGGGTGCGGAGTTCGGCGCGGGCCCGCACGGAATGCTCATCGGCACCACCGGTTCCGGCAAGTCGGAGTTCCTGCGCACGTTGATCCTGTCGCTGGCAGCCACCCATCACCCCGACCAGATCAACCTGCTGCTCACCGATTTCAAGGGCGGGTCGACCTTCCTCGGCATGGAGAAACTGCCGCACACCGCGGCGGTGGTCACCAACATGGAGGAAGAAGCCGAGCTGGTCAGCCGCATGGGTGAGGTGCTCACCGGTGAACTCGACCGCAGACAGTCCATCCTGCGGCAGGCGGGCATGCAGGTCGGCGCGGCGGGTGCGCTGTCCGGCGTCGCCGAATACGAGAAGCACCGCGAGCGGGGAGCCGATCTTCCGCCGCTGCCCACGCTTTTCGTGGTGGTCGACGAGTTCGCCGAACTGCTGCAGAACCATCCGGACTTCATCGGGTTGTTCGACCGGATCTGCCGCGTCGGCCGGTCGCTGCGCGTGCACCTGCTGCTGGCGACGCAATCGCTGAACACCGGTGGCACCCGCATCGACAAGCTCGAGCCCAACCTCACCTACCGAATCGCGTTGCGCACCACAAGCTCCGCGGAGTCCAAAGCGGTGATCGGCACACCCGAAGCGCAGTACATCACCAACAAGGAGAGCGGTGTCGGCTTCCTGCGGATCGGCATGGAGGATCCGGTGAAGTTCCAGAGCGTCTACACCGGCAATCCGTATGTGCCCACCGTGGTCAGCGCGGGAGACGACGAGGCTCCGAAAGCGCATGCCGACAGAAACATCCGTATCCACCGCTTCACCACGGCGCCGATCATGGATGCGAGGGTGAGCTGATGACGGTCGAGTCCGGGCAGAAGGTGCTGCGCGAAGTTGTCCTCGAGCAGCTGACCACCGGTGAGAATCATGCCTACCGGATGTGGTTGCCGCCGTTGGCCGATCCCACACCGGTCAACGAGCTGATCGCGCGCGACTACGAGCGGCGGCCGTTGCGGATCGGGCTCGGCATCATGGACGAGCCCCGCCGGCACCGGCAGGAGGTGTGGGGTATCGACGTCACCACCGCCGCAGGCAACATCGCGATCGGCGGGGCTCCTCAGACGGGTAAGTCGACGCTGTTGCAGACGTTCATCCTCTCGGCATCGGCGTCGCACACCCCGCGCCAGATTCAGTTCTACTGCGTCGACATGGGCGGCGGCGGGCTGATGTACATCGAGGACCTGCCACATGTCGGTGGCGTGGCGACCCGGGCCGAGCCGGACCGGGTCAACCGTGTGGTCGCTGAGGTGAAAGCCGTGCTGCGGCAACGTGAGCAGACGTTCAAGGAGTACCGGGTCGGCTCCATGGCCGACTACCGGCAGATGCGGGACAACCCCGATCACCCGGCGTCGGCGGACCCTTTCGGGGATGTGTTCCTGGTCATCGACGGCTGGCCGGCGTTCGCAGCCGAGTTCACCGAACTGGAAGCCACCGTGCAGGACATCGCCGGGCAGGGACTGGCCTACGGCGTGCACACGATGATCTCCACTCCGCGCTGGACGGAACTGCGTGCCCGGGTGCGCGACTACCTCGGCACCAAGATCGAATTCCGGCTGGGCGACGTCAACGAGACCCAGATCGACCGGATCACCCGCGAGATCCCGATCAACCGCCCAGGACGGGCCGTGTCGACCGAGAAGCACCACCTGATGATCGGGGTGCCCCGGCTGGATGGCGTGCACAGCGCCGAGGGACTGGTCCCCGCGATGTCCGCGGCCGTCAAGGAGATCGCGGCGCGTCACACCGAGGAAGCCCCGCGCGTGCGGGTGCTGCCCAGCCGCATCTACCTCAACGAGCTGGATCCGAACCCGCCCGGTCCGGACGCGGATTACCGGACGCGCTGGACGATCCCGGTCGGCGTGCGCGAATCGGACCTCACGGTGGCGCACAACCATATGCACACCACCCCGCACCACCTGATCTTCGGTGCGGCCAAGTCCGGCAAGACCACCATCGCGCACGCGATCGCGCGGGCGATCTGTGCCCGCAACACTCCGCAGCAGGTCCGGTTCATGGTGGCCGACTATCGGTCCGGTCTGCTGGAGGCGGTGCCTGAGACCCATCTGCTGCCGGCCGGCGGGATCAACCGCAACCACGGCGTGCTGGAGGAGTCGATCAGGGCGCTGGTGTCGAACCTGGTGAAGCGGCTACCGCCGACCGACCTCACCCCGTCGCAGCTGCGGCAGCGGTCGTGGTGGACCGGACCCGACGTCGTGCTGTTGGTCGACGACTGGCACATGATCACCGCCGCCGGCGGCATGCTGTCGCCGATGGCCCCGCTGGCGCCGTTGCTGCCGGCCGCCGCCGACATCGGTCTGCACCTGGTCGTCACGTGCCAGATGAGCCAGGCGAGCCGGGCCACGATGGACAAGTTCGTCGGGACCGCGTACGGGGCGGGCACCCCGACGATGTTCCTGTCCGGAGAGAAGCAGGACTTTCCGTCCCGCGAGATCGTGGTCAAGAAAAGGCCCCCTGGCCAGGCGTTTTATGTGACACCGGATGTGAAGGAAGTGATCCAGGCGGCGTATGTGGATCCGCCCGAAGAATAAGTGTTCCGAGCACTCTCTGACGGCGGTTAATATTGGGAAGTGCTTTTCCAGCAAATGGGAGAGTAGCCGAAAGGCAATTTTTGTCGGGGGGGTCAAAAAGCATCCCCGCTGGGTATCGGTGCCGATACTCCACAACTAAAGACATCCATGTGTTTAGACCAGCGAGGTAACAGCAAATGCAGCCATTGAGTCATAACCCGGGTGCTGTCGGCGTCGGCGGGCAGGTCACCGCGAACGGCGCGCGGGGTCTTGCGACGGGCACCGCGGCCACCGCCGAGGTCAGTGCGCTCGCCCCGGCAGGGGCTGATGAGGTCTCGGCCGCGGCGGCGTTGAACTTCGCTGCCGAAGGCGTGCAGACCCTCGGCATCAACGCACTCGCGCAGGAGGAGATCGCGCGCGCGGGCGCCGCCGTCATCGAGATCGCCGGGGTGTATCAGGCCGTCGACGCTGCGAACGGCGCGACGCTGATCTGAGCGGAGCAACCTGAGTCATGGCCGCCATCGGCATTCCCATCCCACCGATCTGGGGAGCGTTCCCTCCCGAGATCAATACGTCGCGGCTGCAGGCCGGTGCCGGTGCGGTGCCGATGCTGCAGGCGGCGGCGGGCTGGGAGGCGTTCGCGATCTCGCTGGAGACGCAGGCCGATGAGCTGACGGCCAGCCTCGCCTCGCTGGCCCAGATGTGGCAGGGAATGGGCAGCGAGCGCGCGGTTGCCGCGGCGATGCCGATGGTGTTGTGGCTGCGAATGCTCTCGCTGCAGGCGCACAAACGGGCCGCCCAGGCGTCGGCGCAGGCGTCGGCGTGGACCACAGCGGCCACCGGCACCCCGCAGTTGCCCGAGATCGAGCAGAACCACATCACCAACGCGGTGCTCAACGCCACCAACTTCCTCGGCGTCAACACCGTCCCGATCGCGGTCAATGAGGCTGACTACGTACGGATGTGGAACCAGGCGGCCGCGGTGATGACCGCCTATGAGGCCGAGACCATGCTGAACTCGACCTTCGAACCGGTGGCGCCGCCGAAGCCGATCGTGCTGCCGGGCGGAGCCGAGTCGGCGCTGGCCACCGGACTGGCCGGCGCCGCCCCCGGGATGGCGACCGCCGTCGCCCGCAATGCGACGTTTACCAAGGTGAGCAGCATCGGCAAGCTGGACGAGCTCAACCAGAAAGCCGGAAAGGTCGAAGGGACACTGCATCAGGCCGCGAATTCGGGCCGCTCCCAAGCCGAGCAGGGCCAGCTGCTGCAGCAGGCCCCCCAGCAGGGAATGCAGATGGGCATGCAGATGGCCTCCCAGTTGGGCTCGACGCTGGGCCAGGTCCCGCAGCAGATGATGCAGGGGGTCACGCAGCCGTTCCAGCAGCTGACGCAGCCGCTTCAGCAGATGTCCTCGCTGTTCGGTCAGATGGGCGGATTCGGTGGCGACAAGGGGGCACAGATCGGAATGCTGGGCGCCACACCGTTTTCCAACCATCCAGCGATCGGTGGGAACGGTGCTGCCGCCGGTGCGGGTCTGGTGCGCGCCGCGTCGTTACCCGGTGCGGGCGGTACTGCTGCGCGGACCCCACTGATGTCGAACCTTGTCGGTTCAGGACTGCAGCCGACGATGAACGCCGTGTCGGTCGGAGCGGGAGCCGGTGCGGGCGTCGGCGCCGGCCTGGCTCCTGTCGGCGCCGGAGCCGGGATGGGCGCCGGCGGACCGATGGGGATGCTGGGCCAGCGCGGCAGGAGCGGTGGCAGCAAGCCCGGATTGAACGCGCCCGCACCGCTGGAGCACGACCTCAGCGAAGACGAAGACGACGACTGGTAGTCGTCCACCACAGACTTGCCGGCCGCCTGGGTCGGGAGGGCTCGCCGATGCGGCGAGAGCACAGGGAAACCGAAACGCCGGTAACAGAGAGAAGGTCATCACATGGCACTTGAGGCAGATGTTGCGTCGTTAGCCACTGAGGCGGGGACATTCGACCGGATCGCGGGCGAGCTCACTGCGGTGCGCGCCCAGGTCGAGTCCACCGCCGCGGCTCTGGCAGTCAACCTGGATACCCCGGATGCGGGCAGGGCGGCGCAGGCCGCGCTGCTGCGTTACCAGGAGGCCTCCGATCAGCAGATCCGTCTGCTCACGGACATCTCGCAGAACATCCAGATCAGCGGCATCAAGTACGAAGCCACCGACGCCGACAACTCCTCGCGCGTCGCGGCCTCGATGAGCAACGTCCTGTAGCCCACACCCTCAGACCTTAAGGAGAACCATTGTGACTAGCGGAGGCTCGATCAACTACAACTTCGCCGGCATCGAAGCCGATTCCGGTGAGATCAGCGCGGCCGTGGGCAAGGTCAACGGCCTGCTCGCCGAGGGCCAGGGCGCACTGAACCGGCTCCAGGGCACGTGGCGCGGGGACGGCGCGATGTCCTACGAGGCCGTCCAGCAGCGCTGGAACCAGAACTCCGAGGAACTGAACCTGGCGCTGCAGAGCCTGGCGCACGCGGTTCGCGACTCCGGTGTCGACATGGGCGGCACCGAGCAGAACGTGATGGGAATGTTCACCTAACAGCTGCACCACGCCGGTGGGCGACCGGTCCCGGGACCGCGATCGCCCACCGCGTGCACAGCTCGCTTTACACCGAAACCCTTGAGAGGTGCACATGTCGGCCGACTATGACCGGCTCTTCCACTCCCCGGATGCCGTCCGAACCGCCGACGAGGATCCCGACCGGGACCCCACGCCGGCAGGGCGGGACACCGCGGTGCCGCCGGGGAACCCACCCAGCGGGGACGCCACCCCGCCGCCCATGCCGGCGGCATCTGCGCGCACCCAGACGGCGCAGGCACCTCCGTCCTGGCACACCGAGGTGATGAGCCCGGTCAACGATCTGCAACCGCCACCGCAGGCGGCTCCGCAGCATCGGGTGCCCAACAACGGGATGATGCGTGCTCCACAATCCACGCCCCAGCCGGGGGCACGCCACGAGCAGCAGCGCCCGATGACCGCCCCGGCGCCACGGCCGGCACCGGCGCCGCCGCCGTCGCAGTTCTACGGCGACAGCGTCGATCACCGACCGCCGGCGGCACCCACCTCGGCGGCCACGATGGGCAATCACCGCGCCATCGACGCGCTCTCCCACGTCGGGGTGCGCTCGGCGGTCAAGATGCCGTCCCAACGCGGCTGGCGGCACTGGCTCTACGTGATGACCAGGATCAACCTGGGGCTCTCCCCCGACGAGGTCTACGAACTGGACCTGCACACGCGGATCCGCCGCAACGCCCGCGACTCGTACCACATCGGGGTCTTCGGGCTCAAGGGCGGTGTCGGTAAGACGGCCGTCACCGTCGCGTTGGGGTCTGCGCTCGCCAGCATCCGCGGAGACCGGATCCTCGCCATCGATGCCGATCCGGACGGCGGCAATCTCGCTGACCGCGCCGGCCGGCAGTCGGCCGCGACGATCGCGGACCTGCTGTCGGACAAGGAACTGAAGCGCTACAACGATATTCGGGCCTACACCAGCATGAACGCCGCGAACCTGGAGGTGCTGTCCTCGGAGGAGTACAGCGCCGCCCGGCGCGAGTTCAACGACGAGGACTGGCGTGCCGCCACCGAGATCGTCTCCCGTTACTACAACTTGGTGCTCGCCGACTGCGGCGCGGGGCTGTTCCAGCCGGGCGCCCGCGGGGTGCTCTCGACGGTGTCCGGACTGGTGATCGTCGCCAGCGCATCCATCGACGGAGCGCGTCAGGCGGCGATCACGATGGACTGGTTGCGGCAGAACGGATATCAGGACCTGCTCGGAAGGTCCTGTGTCGTGATCAACCACGTGACCCCGGGCAAGCCGAACATCGACGTCGAGGACCTGGTGCAGCAGTTCGAGCGGCATGTGCCTGCCGGACGGGTCATCGTGCTGCCGTGGGACAAGCACATCGCCGCGGGCACCGAGATTCAATTGGGGCTGCTCGGCAAGACATTCACCCGCCGGATCGTCGAGTTGGCCGCGGCGCTGTCCGACGACTTCGACAGGCTTGAGCGGCGTTGACCGCAACGGTTGCCCCTCCGACGTCGTCGGGCACCACGCCGGGGCGCCCGTCGACCACCCGCGTCACGATCCTGACCGGCCGTCGGATGACCGATCTGGTGCTGCCGTCGGCCGCGCCGATCGAGACCTACGTCGACGAGACGGTGTCGGTACTGGCCGACATCCTCGCCGACACACCCGCAGACGTGTTGGCGGGCTTCGACTTCAAGGCCCAAGGAGTCTGGTCGTTCGCCCGTCCCGGCGCGCCACCGATCAAGCTGACCGACTCCCTCGATGACGCAGGCGTGGTCGATGGATCGTTGTTGACCGTCGTCTCGGTGAGCCGGACCGAACGGTACCGCCCGTTGGTCGAGGACGTCATCGACGCCATCGCCGTGCTCGACGAGACCCCGGAGTTCGACCGCGGCGCGCTGTACCGCTTCGTCGGGCTGATGCTGCCGCTGGCGGCGCTGATGGTCACGACGGTGGGGGTTCTGTCGTGGCAGTCAACCGGCCGCCACTGGTGGTGGGCGGTGGCCCTTGGCGTGCTCGGCCTGGGTCTGACGGGCGGCAGCATGCTCGCCCAGAAGCGGTTCGACAACTTGAACATGGCCGAGAGCCTGCTGGTGTCGTCGATGGTGGCACTCGCCGGTGCCGTCGTGTTGGCGGTTCCGTTGCCGGACGGGGTGGAGTCCCTGGGCGCGCCGCAAGTCGCGGGCGCCGGGGCGCTGGTGCTGCTGATGGTCCTGGCCACCCGAGGCGGTCCGCGCGGCCGGGCCGAAGTCGCGGCGTTTCTGGCGGTCGTCTCGCTGGCGCTGACGATCGCCGCCGTGGCGTACGGCTACGGATGGAACAGCTGGGTTCCGGCCGGGGCGATCGCTTTCGGGCTGATCGTGGTCACCAACGCCGCGAAACTGACGGTGGCCGTGGCGCGGATCGCGTTGCCGCCGATCCCGGCGCCGGGTGAGACGGTGACCAACGACGAGCTGCTGGACCCGGTGACCACGACGGATGCGTCCGAGGAATCCGAGACGTGGCAGGCGATCATCGCGTCGGTGCCGAGTTCGGCGGCGCGGTTGACCGAGCGCAGCCGACTGGCCAAACGCCTGCTGATCGGCTTCCTGAGCGCGGGAGCACTGATTCTCGCCGCGGGCTCGATCGCCGTGGTCGTCCAAGGACACTTCTTCGTGCACAGCGTGATCGTCGCCGTCCTGGTGACGATGTTGTGCGGCTTCCGTTCCCGGCTGTACGCCGAGCGGTGGTGCGCGTGGGCTCTGATGGCGGCGGCGGTGGCGATCCCGACCGGAGTCACGGTGCGGCTGTGCCTGTGGTACCCGGAACGGGCCTGGCTGCTGCTCGCGGTGTACACGGCGCTGGCGGTGGTCGCCGTCATCCTCATCGGTGCGAGCGAGGGTGTTCGGAGGATCTCGCCGGTGACCAAGCGGATTCTCGAATTGTTGGACGGGGCGACGATCGCCGCCGTGATTCCCATGCTGCTGTGGATCGCCGGGGTGTACGACGTCCTGCGGAACCTGCGGTTCTAGGAGGCCGATATGGCGACCGGAGGCACCCCACCACCGCTCTCGGTGAACCCCGAGGAGCTGAGCGCCGCCGGTGGTGCACTGTTGAACGCGGCAGGTCAACTACCGGAGGCGCCACCACCTTTCATGCCGGTGGGCACGGATCCGTTGTCGGTGGCGATCATCGGGCAGATCCCGGCGGTGGAAGTGCCCATCGCCACGCAGCTGCCGTTGATCCAGGCGCAGGCGACGACCACCGCGGAGAACGTGCAGAACGCCGCGCAGGCCTATGCGGCCACCGACGCACGCAACGGTGCCAAGATCACCAAGCTCATGGAGAATGCTCCGGAAACGCTCGGAATGGGTTCCGGCGGAGGGGGAATGGCGGCGGGGTCCGGCGGCGCCGGGTCGGCGGGTCAGATGATGAATACGCCGATGCAGATGGCCGGTCAGATGGCGCAGATGCCGATGCAGGTCATGGGTGCGGTGGCCGCGGTGCCGCAGGGAATCATGCAGGGCGCGCAGCAGGCCGGCCAGCAGGTGCAGCAAATGGTGGGGCAGTTCGGTCAGGGCGGTGCAGGAGGTCAGACCGGCTCGTCTGCCGGCGATAGTCGTGCCCCCGAGGTTCCCGGCGTTCCGGACACAGGTTCAGACGGTGCCGCCGCGGGAGCACCCGATGCCGAACGTGCACCGGAGGCCAAGGAGAAGGCGGATGCTTCCGGCGAACAGCGCGAGGGTCGTCATCGCGCCCCTGACCCCGACGAAAGGATCAATCTGTGACCGCACCCCTGGAAGTCGACACCAGTGTGCTGCGCCGGGTCGGCGGCGACTTCAGCGCCGCCGGCGACCGGATGGCGGGAATGCGGGCCGACGCACCGCTCGCCGACGCGGCGGCCGGAGTGCCCGAATTGCAGACCGCCGCGGCGTGTTACGCCGCGCAAAGCACCATCGCCGCTGAGATGGAGACCATCGCCGGCAACGCGCGCACCTACGGCACCGATCTGAAAAGCGCTGCCGACCGGTACGACGCGACCGACGAGGCGTCCGGCGAGGCGATCGAGGGCGTCGGCATTCCCGCGCCGAGGTGACTACCTCCGGACGGCGCGGCAGGCGTGGTCGGTGAGCGCTTGCAGCTGGTTGGCCGCGTCGTCGAGGTGGCTGTCCGGCAGCCCGTAGCTCGGGAGCGCCAAGGCGAAGGCGCGTCGGTAGTGGGACGACAGCGCGGCGAAGTCCGCGGCGGTCAGGTTGCCGCTCAGCAGGCCGAGAAGCTGAGTCCGGTCGGCGTTCTGCGACATGATGCCCGCGGTTCTGTCATCGAGCTGACGAAGCTCCGTAGGGCGTTGTGAGGCAGGCACATTCCGGTCGTGCCGGTCGCGCCATTCGCGGGTCTGGTCGGTGTATTCGATCGTCATCGAGATCCATTCGTCGCAGAAGGCGGAGGGCTCGACGATGAATCGCGGCGGTCGGCTGGGGTCGGGCAATCGCTCCTCGGGAACCGGGGGAGGTCCAGGCAGGACCAGAGGTCCGCGGTCCGCTGCGGCGCCGAAATCGATTGCCGCGCAGATTGACCGGATAGCTCCGACGGCGCCGGCTGCCGCACGCGCGAGCTGGTCTGCCGCGGGACGGTAGTTGCCGACGCTGCCGGCGTAGGCCCGCCAGTACGCGATGGCCTGTCCGTACAGCTCCCGCATGACCCGGTGCGGGGTCTGCTTGGCCAGCGGGACCGTCTTGTCTGCGGCTCCGCGCATCGCCTCCGCCACCGCCTCGTACTGTCGGCGCTGATCCTCAGTCCACTCGGATCGGGGGATGGCCGGGTCACGACGGTGCCAGCCGTTACCGAGCTCGGTGCCGAGCGCTGCGATGATCGGTTCCCAGTCCGGGCAGGTGGGGTCTTCGGTGATGATGCTGACCGGATCCTGGTCCTCGGCGCTGGCGATCTGCTCCGGTTTGACGGTGGGGCTGGGGGGCGGCGCCGGCGCGGCAGACTGCGCGGCCTGGTCGGATTCCCCACGGGAGATCCACAGCACGGCGGTGACGAGCACGATGACCGCGAGCAGGGCGCCGACCATGCGGGGCAGGTGGAGACGTCTCAGCTGAGTCATCTCCACCGACGGTACCTACACCGTGGCGTCCACGCCGACGGCGTCGCTCATCAGTACCTGAAGGTGCTGCCAGTACACCCAGTCGGCGATCGCTCGTCGCTGGTCAGCGGGTTCGGCGGAGATGTGGGCGTTGTACAGCGCGATCTCCTGGGCGTGGACGGCGTAGGCGACGAACGCCTTGAGGTGCGGAACGCTACGTTGCGGATTGGTGCTCATCAACGGTTTGGCCACTTCAAACCACAGCCGCGCAGTGTCGTCGGCGGGAGCCTCGATGTCGGCGGAGGCAGGAGGAAGCAGATCATTGAGCCCGAAATCGCTGACCGCGCCCAATCGTTGGGCGGCGTCGGGGGCGATGACTTCGAGACGGCTGCGTCCCTGCATTTGGCCCGTCTCGGGAATGTCGTCCTGGGTCAGGACGATCTTGGCGACGCCCGGGTCGAAATTCGAGAACTGTTCTTCGGTGGCGACCACCGCCCGTAGCTGATGGTTGTGGTGATGTGCCCAACCCTGAACGGCGAGAATCGGATAGGTGGCCCACCTGGCGCGTTCGGTGGCGGGGATCGATTCGTCGGCGGTGGCCATCCGCACTTGCTCGGGCAGGTTGACACCGTCGGGGATGTAAGCCAGGCCGTAGCTGTTCGCGACGATGATCGTGCCGTCGGTGGTGACACCAGTGACCCAGTAGAAGCCGTAGTCCATGACGCCGACGTTGAGTGCCGCGCCGATATGACGGGCTTGCTGCAGGGGATCGCTGCCGTTGTTCTTGCGGCGTGCGGCGCCGGCCGTTGAGGCGGACAGGATCGCGTCGCGTTCGGCACGGGCTGCCGACACTGGAACGGGTGCGGCGGCGGTGCCGCCAGCGTTGGACGTCGACATGGGCGCGACGCCGGGCCCGAGGGACGCGGTCGAGGCGCCGCCAGGTGTCGCGGTCGGCGGGGGCGGTCCGGGAGGAGGTGGCGTTGTCGGTGGTGCGAGCGGAACCGGCGGCGCGGCGGGGGGACCACCCGTCGCGGGCGGGCCGACGGGTGCAGCCCCAGCCGAGCCTCCGCCGGACACACCGCCTCCGCCACCGCCCATGCTCGCGCCGCTTGATGCGGCGGGCGGTGGTGCTGCAGCGGGTTGGCTGCTGGGCTGCGGAGCCGGAGCGGGGGACGATGCCGGCGCGGACGAGGCGAGCGGTGGTGAGGCCTGGTTGCTCAGCGGCTGCATCGGGGTGGCGCGAGAGGCTTTGGCTGCCTCGGCCGGCGCCGCGGTGGTCGGCTGACCGGCGGCCGCACCAGCGGGGGATGCGGTGCTCGTTGTCGGCGAGCCGGAAGCAGAGGACGAGTTGGCCGCGGACGAGGCGGATGGCGAACTTGAGCTGCCTGCCGATGGGCTGCCCGCGGATGGGCTGGTGCTGCCGAGCGGACTGGAAGGGGACGAAGGGCTCGAAGGGGAGCCGGGGCTGCCGAGTCCGCTCGGGGTGCCGGGGGTTGAACTGTTCGCTTCCACGGGCGCGTTCGGCGGCAGTGGGCGCGCAAGCAGGGGATCCTCTGTGACCCTCGCAGGATTTAGCAGGGGCGACGTACCGGTCGGCGCCGTCCGCGCCTGGAAAAACTGCACGTCGCGGCTGGACTTGGACGGTAGATATGAAGGCATCGGCGTCGGCTGCTGGGTGGGCAATGTAGCGAGACGTTCCGGCGGCGGTGGCGGTTGATACTGCTCAAAGGCCGTGACTTGAGTGGTTGCGCCAACAACGAGCGATGTGTTCAGCGCGTTCTGTGAGACGACCCATGCCTTTATGAGGGCATCCTTCTCTCCAGCGTCAAGATCTGGCAGTTCTCGAATGGCTGCAAAATACGCTTGGGCGTCTTCAAGGTTCTGGTTTATCGTCTCTTTGGTCTGGAGGATGACCTGGGCGACTAAGGTGTACCAGGCAATGGACTTCTCTATATGTGAGTACAGGTCGTTCATCTGGTTGATGCGTGTTTCGACTGCCGTACTACCTCTCTCTGCGGCACTTCCTTTCCACATTCCGCCGGCGAAAACCTCTGAATGCTTGCCCTTCCAGGACTCCATAACTCCTATAAGTTCGGAAGCCTTTTGTGAGTAGGTTACTGCCCGTCCACGCAGCAGATCTTCGTCAATGTCGGGCCAACCGGCCGGCTCGGTCATCTCTTCAATAAACTCACCTGGAGATTTCGCAATTCCCATTCTTATGCTCCAACGGCTCGGCACGCTTCGCTTATAGCGCCCGCCAGGGAGCCAGCAACTACCTGAAGGTAGTCATCCGCAGGTGCGTATGTTAGGAGTGCGCTTGAGTATGCCCGCCTGTACTGCGCACTCAGAGTCGCAAAGTCTGCCCAGACCGCATTGTCGCTTTTCCGTCCTACGCGTTGGGTTTCATCTGCGAATGCCTGCATGATTGGAAATACTGCTGCATTAATCGCGCGCTCTGCAGGTTGCAATTCTGTAGCCGGAATGTTCGGATCAATCGTACGCCACTCGGCGGTCTGATCCGTGAAAACTCTCGCGCCATCGAGCCATTGCGAACACATGGGATTTGTCATTGAAAGAAAAATGCCGGGGGCATCGGTATCCGGCGCGTTAACGCCACCAGGTGGCGGTGCTGCTCTCGCTACGAGGGGTGAACGTGCGCCCGCTGAACCGTAGGTGATGGCATTGCAAATGGCATCGAGAGATTCCGAAATTGCTATCGACACGCGTACGAAGTGATCGGCAGCGGGCGTGTAAGTGGCAATACGGTCGGCGTATTCGCGGCTATACGCTATGAACTGCTCGTAAAGCTCCCGCATAACTCTATGAGGTGTCTGTTGCGCCAGCTTCGCTGTGCGGCTTGCAGTGTCGTGGAGCGCGGCACCAACAGCGTCGTATTGATTCCGGACTTCGGCAGTCCATTGCGTCGCTGGTACCGCTGGATCGCGGACGTGCCAGCCATTCTGCTGGGCTTGCGCGAACGCCGCCGATATGGGCCTCCAAGGCTCACACGTAGGATCCTCAAGAATGATCCCGGCCGGGCTCCTGTCACCGGCACTGGCAATCTTCGGAGTATTGGCTGTCGGGTTTGGCGGGGCAGATGCGCTCGGCGGGTGAGGAGCACCCGAGTCCTTATTGAGGATGAGGACTACTGACACCACAGTGAGCACGACGATCACAAGCGCAGCCAGTCCGCCCAGCACCCACTTGCCGGTATTGCCCGATGCTCGAGCACCAGTCAGCTGCTGGCCCTGAGGCTGCGTCCCCCAAGGCCCGGCTGGCGGATCGCCCGGCATGGGATGGGACGGCGGCGGGGGCGGTGGCCATTGTCCGGGCGGCGGTGTGCTCACGTGGCCGCCCCCCGTTCGTGCCCGATCATCTCCAACCCCTTCCGGGTCGAAGAAGACCCGCCGTGGAATCATCAGCCGTCGTCCTAATCAGAGTACGAGACACACGGTCAGCTACTGGACGCTGATTCTGGCTCGGGGCACAGTGCGCCGGGAACGCGCTCCGAGGCGAACTCCATGACCCGCTGACGCACCGGACGGCGCCGAGCCCGCGAATCGGATCCTCCTTGAAGGACCTATGCCGGTGATGTTTCAGGAAGGCTCTCGCAGCATTACCCGGCCCAACCTCCGGTGAGCATGACTCGCAATCGGCGGGTTTCACGAGGCCAGTGCTGTGCATCCACAGTCGAACAAACATCAATTGCTTACCCCTCCCAGAGTGCCTGCGACCCAGAAGGGCACGATCGTGAGCGGAATCGTCGCCAGTGACAACACGAGTCCCGTGCAGAACTGCGCCGTCACCTTCAGGGCCAGCGTGAGCGGAAGCCCCACGACCAGTAGACCGACAAAACCTGCGGCAAGCCCGAACACCCCAAACAGGAGCAACACCAGGCACAGGGTCCCTAAGATGACCCCGACTAAGCTTGCGGGGCCGAAGAATTGGCTCAGTCCAGGACTGCCTTTCATAGCATCATCACCGCAGCGGCAAAGACGAAGAAGCCGGCGACAGCTACCGCGACCGATGTCCCGCGCATCCAGGGCGACACCGTAAGCCGCAGAACAACGAAGCAAATCCCCAGAGCGGCGAGGGTGGTGCCGACCGCGATTGCCTGGGCACCCGAGTCCGAAAATTCAAAGTGGCCCAGCACCATCACAACGACCAGCGTGCGCAGCAATGCTGCTGCCAAAAGGAGCGGAACGCCGAGGGTGGCTGCCACCCAGAAGTAGGTCTGTGTGTGTTGCGGCACCGGAGCGCCGAAGTGTGCAGTCATCGATCGCCCCTAACGCACCACGACGACGTTCGGGACCTGGTCGGTCGGTCCCAGGTCTGTCGGCATGTTCGGATCGACCCATTCGCGAACGCCCGGGACGATGTCGATGAAATCTCGGAACGCTCCTGGCACCGGTGAAGCGTATGGCGCGAAAGCTGCTGAGCCCTCGCCGATTCGATGGAAGAACGGCAGCTCCGTCAGCGGCCCGAAAGCGTTGCCGCTGTCCGCGGCGTCCTGCGCGAGAGTGTGAGACGAGCCGTCGGGCATGCTCTGGTAAATCTCCAGCGACGGGTAGTCCCCGATGATGCCGTCGACGGCGGCAGGCCGGCCGCCAGCTCCCGGGGTGATGACGACATCCCCACGCACCACGTGCCCAGACACCTCCGCTCGCGGCGGGGCAAACGCGTTCTTGGCCTCGTACTGGATCCTGACAGCGCCTCCCGGGGTCTGCTGAACCTTCACCTCAGGTAGCAACACCGCCACGTCGCCGTCAACGTCCACGGACGGGTTCTGCCGCGCGATGACCAACCCGTTCTCGTAATCGACATACAGACTCACACGCGTGTCCCCCGGCGCGAAATCTGGATCGAACCCGCGGTTGTCACCCAGATCGTTACGGGGGATGTTGAATACCTGATCGCTGGGTATGAAAAGGCCGGCCTTGATAAACCCTTGGCCGGGAACAGGTTCGATCCTTCCCACCACAATGCTCGGCGGCTTTCCGCTGTACCTGGTCGCGTAGCTGTGCGGGTCGAGGGCGGCCGCGGTCTGCCAATCGACCGCCGACGTCGGCTTCCGCCCGAAAATCTCCATGAATGCGGCGCTCTCATTGTCGCGCCGAATGACGTCGAGAACAGTGGGCGTTTGCCAGGTCCCGGGGAAGTCTTCCACCCGCATGTGCATGCCGGTGCGTTCGCCGCAGAGCGCCGCGGCGGTGGCCGTGTCGGCAGCCGTGAACGTCGCCAGCAGATTCCTCAGGACCGCCGAGTAGGCGGTGGCCACGTCCAGCGACATAAACCGGCCGATACCCAAAGATGTGACACGCCCGTCATCACTGAGCACACCGCCGAACTTGGCAACCTGGACAACCGCGGTCAGGACTTGTTCGCGAAGTTCGGAGAGCACACTGCCGCCGCGCGACATGACCTGCTGCGTCGTGTCCAAGCGGTCCCGCAGGGCTTGATGGGCAGCCACAATCGACCGGCCGCGATCAAGCGCCGCCAACCCGGCGTCGCCAGACCAACTTTCACTCAAGGCCTGCAACAGTCCGTGCTGGCCTTGAATCATGGCGTCGACGTCGGCTATCGACTGCCGCATCGCTTGAGCCGCACCGGTCAACCGGTCCGGCTCCGAAGACCGCACAACAGAGATGGTCACGGACACGGCTATTCCATTTCCGGAATCTCCGCCGTGATCTCGGCGACCACTGCGTCGATCCGCTCACGGTCGGCGTCGATCGACGCCGATGCTTGTTCACTCGCCCTGTGCAGAGCCTCGTTCACCCGATGCTCGACTTCTTCGGCGCCCAGACGCAGCAGGCCGTCTTGGATGTAGACGTCCTTGAGCCACTGATGCCCGTTGAGCGTCACCTCGACGGTGTCGTGTTCGTCAGTCGCGGTGAACGATGAGGTCGCCATCTTGTCGAGCTGCTCGTCCATCAACGATTGCAGTCGCCGTGCTTGCCGTAGCACCGCAGCCACTTCCGGGTGCATGTCGTCGGTCACTGCGTGTCCCCCTTCTTGTCCTCGCCGGCGCCGCGTCGCCGCGGCCGAACACCGATGACCTGCTCGGTGTGGGGCCGGTCCTCGACATAGAGCGGCTCGTCGGGCGACAGCTGCGGATTGCGTTTCTTCTCACCGCTTCCGCTGCCGTGTGCACCGCCCATCATCGGAGCCATGCCGCCGCCACCCATTGCTCCGGCAGCCGCACCGCCGGAGCCGCCGGTCGCCCCCGGGCCTGCAGCCGCCGGCAAGACCGGCGTCGGTGCCACCGTCTCCGCGCCGACCGCGGGTTGCATCGGCATGGCGGGGATTCCGCCACCACCGCCGCCTGCGCCTCCGCCCCCTGAGCCACCGCCTCCGGCCGCCGCGGGCCGCAAACTCGGATCGATCGGCAATTTCGGTTCGCCCTTCCCGACACCCGGCGACCCGCCTCCCGGAGAGCCGCCCGGCGACCCGCCGCCCGGAGAGCCACCCGGCGACCCGCCACCCGGTGACCCGCCGGGCGATCCACCTTGCGAACCCCCTTGCGGCGAGCCCTGTCCGGCCTGCGGTGCTGCCTGCTCGGCTGCCGACATCGGTGACACCGGCGCCCCCTGCGGCGTCTGCGGTTGACCTCCCGGCTGCTGCCCACCGGCGCCCGACGACGACTGTCCGCCACCGCCACCGGTGCCGCGCCGCTCCTCGGGCTCGGTCTGCGCCGGGACACCCCGTTGCCGGGGATCGCCGTTGCGCGTCACCGGTGCCGTGGGTGCCACCGCGTCGGGACGCGGTTGCGGCGGCTGCACCGGCGTGGGTTGGCCGGCCCTGGCGTAGGTTTCGCGGATCGCCTCGGACTCCTGGTACAGCTGCTCCATCTGCAGCTGAACAGCGCGTCGGGCGCCTCCATCCATCGGTGTGGTCATCAGCTGGGTCTGCAACGCCTCGTACTGAGCCCTGATCGGCGCATTGGCAGCCTTGGCCTGGTCGTGGGCGAGCGCCAGCTTCTCGGCCTCGGCCGCCAGCTGAGTCCACTTGCCCGCCAGGGCTTGCAGCCAGCCTCCGAACGACTTGAACTTCACATACGCAGCTTCGGCGGCGACACCTTCCCAGTTCTGGATCCTGATCTCGAACGGGAGTGAGGCTTCGGCCAGCCGGGCGGCGTTGGCGCTCCACTGGCCGGCTGCGGCCCGCAGCGCGGCGGCCTGGTCGCCCTCCAGCAGCTTGTTGTCGGTCTCGATGGGGTCCAGGATGTCGCCATCGGTGGCGACGTTGTCGAAGCCGGCCATCGGCGGGGGTGGCGGTGGCGCGGGTGTTGCGTTGGCTCCGATCGGCACCGGCGCACCCGGCGGTGACGACGTGCCGCCCGGAATCGTGCTGTCGATGTTGCCCGCTGACGCGGCGTCGACGGCCCGGTATGCCTGGCCCACCAATCGCAACGTCTCAGCGAGTCTTCGGCTTTCGGTCTTGCCCCACTGCTGCTCGGCGTTGAGCGCCTCGGCGTTTTTGATCAGGTTCCGTACCGATGCCGTTGTCGGGGTGAGTTTGTCCGGTTCGACGACCGTGACCGCTGTGGGATCCTCACCCCACGGGATTCCGTCGATCATGGTGGCCTTGCTGTCGAGATCGTCGGGATCGACCTTCAGTTCGTCGGCCATTACGCGTCCTCCCGATGCCGCGAATGCCCGGTCATGGCTCCAGAACCATCTGGTAGCGGCTCTCCTCGCGCGGATTGATCAGCCGGATCGGCAGCTGCTTGTGGCGTGGAGTGGCGATGAAGTTGTCCCGCAGCATGACTCGGCCGACTCCGGGATGCGGCCGAAGATACGTCGTCGCGGTCGGCCACACGACTTTCGCGACCTGCCCGATCCTGGCGTCGACGATCGCGGCGAACTCTTGGAACTGCGGCTGCAGGGTGACGACCGCGCCGGCCGCCGCCGACCTCACCACGAACTGGGTGAACAACCGGGCGTTACCCAGGTTCACGCTGACGTCCACGTCGTCGAAAGGCATGTACACCGGATAACGGTCCGCTGTCTCTCCCACGAGCACCCCGGCGGACCCGATCGGCAACTCGTAATGCCGGTCGGTCACCGGGTTCTCACCCAGTAGCGCTGCCCGCTGGCCGCCGTACAGACACGAAAAGCCGCGCGGGGTGGTCGGATTCGCCAGCGTCGTCAACAACACGGTCGTGGTCGGCGCCGAACCCGGCGCGATCCGCACTCGGGTCAGGGTGTGATCGGCCCGCGCCGACCACCACACGTCCGGGCCGCCCGGGGCGTGATAGGCGGCGGTGAAGGTGCTGCGGCCCTTCACCATCGACCACGTCTCGCGTTCGTAGCTGATCTCGGTGGCGCGGTCGAAGTCGTCGAAACTGCGCGCGGGCCGGGCGTCGACACCCGTGCCGGCCAGATGGTCGGCGATCCGGGTGGTGGACGACACCAGATACTGCGCCAGGCCGGCCACCCCGTCGTTTCGCCGCAACGCCGATTTGCGCGTCTTGTCCGGATCGGCGCGCAGCACGATCCAGGTGCGGCGGCTCGCCGGAGCGGGGTAGGGGCCGACGACCTGCTCGTAGAGCGCGACCAGCGCGGCCGGGGCGGTCTTGCCGACGCGGTATCCCGCGGAAACGATGTCGGCCTCCAGGTCCGGGCAGTATGCGCCGAGCAGCTCTTCGACCAGCTGGGTGTCGACGACGTCGTCGGTGGCGGCCGCACCGTTGACGATCACCGTCGGGGTGAACGGCCGGGGGATCAGCTCGATCACCGACACCATGTAGTCGCCCTGCCAGCGCAGCGCGACGTGGTCGCCGGGGATCACGGTCGCGCCCACGGCGGGCTCGGAGGGTTGCGGCGGCGCCTGCTTGTGCCGTCGCCGCCACGCGAACAGCGCAGCCACCCAGCCGCCGGGGCGGCGGCCGCGGATCGTCACCACCGCGGCCAGACCGATCAGCACCGACAGCGTGATGCCGAGCCACATCAGGTCCAGCTGGGCGAAAATCAGCAGGCACGCCGGGATCAGCACCGCCGCCCACAGCGCATGTCCAGCGCTGAACCGCAGGCCGAACAGGGACAGGATCTTGTTCATCGGCGCCTCAACGCGCGCCGCGCCAACGCTCCGATACCGAGCAGCGCCGCCACCCCGACGCCGACCACCACAACCCCGGTGATCGGGCTGCGATCCGGCGGCGGCACGTACACCGGCGGCGGAATCTCCTTGATGTTGTAGGGGACCTCGGCCGGTCCGGGCGGCACCTCCCAGGTCAGTGCAGCCACCGGATCGATCACCCCGGCGCCGACGACGTTGTTGACCCCGCCACCCGGATGTCGGGCGGTGGCGGTGATCCGGTTGATGACCTGGGCGGGCGTCAACTCCGGAAAGCGCTGCCTGATCAGCGCCGCCAACCCGGACACGTAGGCGGCCGAGAAGGAGGTGCCGCTGATCGGGATGGGTCCGTCCTCGCCCTGTAACGCGTTGACGGGGTTGCCGTCGTACCCGAGTGCGATGAGGTTCTCGCCGGGCGCCGCGGCCCCCACCCAAGGTCCCTGCATCGAGAACCCGCTGGGCTGACCGTTCGGGGCGATGCTGCCGACGGTGAGCACCAGCGGCGAGTACCAGGCCGGCGACACGATGGTCTGCACTTCCCGCCAGCCGCGCGGATCGGCCGGTACCGCGGCGTCGGGGGGCGGGTTCTGGGTGCAGTCGTTGCCGGTGTTGCCCGCGGCGACCACGATCACCGACCCCTTGACGTTGACGGCGTAGTTGATCGCCGCCCCGACGATGGCTTCGTTGATGGGGCGGGTGATCTTGTAGCAGGCGGCCTCGCTGATGTTGATGACGTGGGCGCCCATGTTGGCCGCATGCACGATCGCCCGCGCCAGGCTGCGCAGTGAGCCGGCGGTCTGGGTCGCGTTGGGATCGTTGGGGTCGTTGCGGGCGCCCACCGGGGAGAAACTGTCCGAGGTCTGCCGCAGCGACAGGATGCGCGCGTCAGGGGCGACGCCGATGAACGCGTCGGTCGGTGCCGGCCGGCCGGCGATCACCGCCGCCGTCAGCGTGCCGTGCGCGTCGCAGTCCGACATGCCGTTGCCGCTCTGATCGACGAAGTCACCACCGGGTTCGGCCGGCACCCGCGGCGAACCGTTCACGCCCGTGTCGATGACGGCCACAGTTATCCCCGCCCCGGTTGCGAACTTCTGCGCCTCGGGCAGCCGCAGGTAATCGTTGGCCCAGGGCCGGTCGGCGAAATTCGAATTGGGGAACACGGTCGGCGCCGCACAGATGCGGCGCTGCTCCATCGGCTGGTCAGGGCCGGTTTCGTCGGGAGGAATCGCCGCCGGATCGATGATCGGCGGCTCGATCGCACCTGCGGGCGGGGCTGTCAGCAGTACCAGCGACAGCGCGGCGATCAGCGCACCAATACGCCGCACGCGATGTCACCCCCCGCCTCACCTGACCGGCACACGCTGTGCCGGCGATCTGGCAGCAAACTCGCCGCCCATCGTCGCGCAACCCGAGAAACTGGCCTCGGGCTACGTGTTGAATGCACATCGGCAATGCTAAGGGCGCCGGGACGGGGGTCATTCCGCTTTCTTGGCGCCGAGATCGCGTCTGTTGAGGTCGTTGGACCGCTTCAGCCGCGTGGAATGCGATTTCGGCGGGATTGGGCGCTACGCGTCGAGGTCTTGCTGGACCAGCTCGGCGACCTTGTTCAGCGCGGCCTCGTCGTCGGACGACACAGTGACCTCGGCGCCGTTGCTGGCGCCGAGCGTCATGATCATCAGCGCCGAGCCGGCGTCCACAGGCTCACCGCCGTCCATCGACAGCGTGACGGGCACCCCGGCCTCGACCACGGCCTCGGCGATGATCGCGGCGGGCCGGGCGTGCAGGCCGATGGCCGATCCGACGATGACGGTCTTGGTGGGCATGGATTCTCCTTTATGGGTGTGGGGTGGAAACCGGTCAGGCGGTGACGAGTTCGGGTTCGGCCTTGTCACCGGCCTTGATGAACTGCTTGGCCGCGATCACGGCCAGCGCGGCGGCGACGGTGCCCGCCACCAGCGCGATGAGGAACCCGAGCTTGTTGTCGATGGCGAACAGCACGAAGATGCCGCCGTGCGGGGCCCGCGAGGTGGCACCGAACGCCATGCACAGCGCGCCGGTGATGGCGCCGCCGAACATCATCGACGGGATCACCCGCAGCGGGTCGGCCGCGGCGAACGGGATGGCGCCCTCGGAGATGAACGACGCACCGAGAAGCCAAGCGGCCCGGCCGTTCTCCCGCTCCGGCTCACTGAACAGCTGTGGCCGGATCGTGGTGGCCAGCGCCATCGCCAGCGGCGGCACCATGCCGGCGGCCATCACCGCGGCCATGATCTCGAACGACGCGGTGGTCTGGGCGGCCAGCCCGGCGGTGGCGAACGCATACGCGGCCTTGTTCACCGGACCGCCCAGGTCGAAACACATCATCAGGCCCAGGATGATGCCCAGGAACACCGCCGACGTGCCGGACAGCCCGGACAGCCAATTGGTCAAGCCGGTGTTGATCAGCGCCAGCGGGCGGCCCACCAGGAAGAACATGATCAGCCCGACGAACAGCGACGCACCCAGCGGCACGATCACGACCGGCATCAGGCCCCGGAACCATTGCGGCACCTTGCGATTGCTGATCCACAGTGCCGCGAAGCCGGCCAGCACACCACCGACGATGCCGCCGATGAAGCCGCCGCCGATGAACACCGCCAGCGCGCCGGCGGTGAAGCCGGGGGCGATACCGGGCCGGTCGGCGATCGCGAACGCGATGTAGCCGGCCAGCGCCGGCACCAGGAAGCTGAACGCCAGCCCGCCCAAGGTGAACAGGATCGCGCCCAGGTACTCCAGGAACCCGCCCGGCGGCAGGTTGGTCAGCGAATTGTTCAGCGCGATGTCGTTGCCGGTGTCGGCGATCTCGTACCCGGCGAACAGGAAGCCCAGCGCGATCAGCAGACCGCCGGCGGCGACGAACGGGATCATGTAGCTCACGCCGGTCAGCAGGATCTGCCGGGTGCGGGTGCCCCAGCCGACGTTTCCGGACGGCGCCGCCGCCGTCGCCGCGCCGGACCCCTCAACCCGCGCGGCATTCGGATTGTCGGCTGCGGCAACCGCTTCGGCGATCATCTTGGCCGGCTCGTTGATCGCGCGCTTCACCCCGGAGGCCACCACCGGCTTGCCGGCGAAGCGGCCCCGGTCCTTGACCCCGACGTCGGTGGCGAAGATGACCGCGTCCGCCTTGGCGATGGTGTCCGATGGAAGCGGAGTGCTGCCCGACGAGCCCTGGGTCTCGACCACCAGGTTCACCCCGGCCTCCTTGGCCGCGGCGGCCAGCGCGTCGGCGGCCATGTAGGTGTGCGCGATGCCGGTCGGGCACGCGGTGATCGCGACGACGGTCTTGGCGGCCGGCGTCTCGACCGGAGTCGCTGGGGCGGCGGGCGTCGGAGAAGCCGGAGAAGATGCCGCTGCGGGCGTCGCAGCCGGGGCGGGCGCCGGGTTGACCACCCCGTCGACGAGCCCGACCACCTCGTCGGCCGAGGTCGCCTCTCGCAGCGAGGCCACGAAGTCCTTGCGCACCAATGCCCGTGCCAGACTCGACAGCAGCTTCATGTGCTCCTGCCCGCCTGACTCCGGTGCGGCGATCAGGAACACCAGGTCGGCGGGTCCGTCCGGCGCGCCGAAGTCCACGCCGGGCTGCAGCCGGGCGAACCCGATGGTCGGGGTGTCGACGTACGGCGACCGGCAGTGCGGGATCGCGATGCCGCCGGGCAGGCCGGTGGCCGACTGGCCCTCGCGCGTCATCGCCGCGCCGACCAGTCCGTCGGCGTCGTCGGTGCGCCCGGCGGACGCGAGCGCGGCGACCAGTCGGGCGATGACAGCCTGCTTGTCCCCGTCGACCGAGACGTCGAGCAGCACAAGGTCACGCGTGATGATCGGGGTGGTGGAGGTGGTCATGGCATTACCTTCGTCCTCTTGTCGCTACTGGGTGGCGGGAATGGGCGAGATCGGTGACACCTGAACGGCATTCAGGTCGATCTGGGCGGGGGAGGGCAGTGTGGTGCCGGGCAGTGCGGCCGCGGCGCTGCCGTACGCGACGGCCATCTGCAGCCGCTGGGGTGGCACCGCGCCACCGACCTCGGCGCGCACGTATCCGGCCAGCGACGAATCGCCGGCACCGACGGTGCTGCGCGGCACGATGGGCGGCGGGGTGGCCATCCACGCCCCGTTGCGATCGACCAGCACGGCCCCGGCCGCGCCGAGGGTGGCCAGCACCGCGCCGATACCTCGGTCGATCAGCTGCCGGGCGGCGGACACCACCGGCTCCGGATCGCCATGGGCCACCGCGTCTTCCAAAACCTGCGACGACAGCCCGAGCACGCCGGCGAGTTCCTCGGCGTTCGGCTTGATCAGGTCGGGGGCGCCTCGGGCGAGTGCGTCGACCAGCGCGGCCAGCGGCGCGTCGGAGGTGTCGACGGCCACCCGGCACTCCCGCGCCGACAGCAGCGCGACGACGTCGCCGTACCAGGACGCCGGGACGCCCGGCGGCAGCGATCCCGACATCACCACCCAGTCGGCGCCGACCGCAGCGTCGAGCACCGCGTCGGTGAGCGATTGCAGCGCCGCATCGTCGAGTGCGGCTCCGGGCTCGTTGATCTTGGTGGTGGTGCCGTCGGGTTCGGTGACAGTCAGGTTGGTGCGCGCGGGTTCGGCGGCGGTGACGATGCGGTACGGCACCGCGGCGTCCTGCAGCGCGTTCAGCAGCGGATCGTTGGCGGCGGCCGGCAGCACCGCGACGGCGTCCACGCCGGCCATCGTCAGCACCTTGGCGACATTGACCCCCTTGCCGCCGGCCTGATTGGTCACCGAGGTGACGCGGTGCACCGCGCCGCGGGTCAGTGGTGACGGCAGTGTGACCGTGCGGTCGATGCTGGGGTTGGCGGTGACGGTGACGATCACGGGCGGCCTCCTGCGCAGATGACCTCGACGCCGTGCTCGCCCAGTTCGGCGGTGTCGGCGGCGGAGATCTCGGGGTCGGTGATGAGGGTGTCCACACTGGAGATCGGGGCGAAGCTGACGAGGTCCTCACGCCCGACCTTCGACGAATCCGCGGCCACCACGACGTAATTCGCGGCCCGCACCATGGCCCGCTTGACGGCGGCCTCGTCGCTGTCGGGGGTGGACAGGCCGTGCCGCACGCTCAGGGCGTTGGTACCGATGAACGCGATGTCCGCCCGCAGGGTGTCCAGCACGCGCAGCGCCTGCTCACCGACGGCGGCCTGGGTGACCCCGCGCACCCGGCCACCGAGCAGCTGCAGCGACACCGACGGCACAGTGGCCAGCCGGGCCGCGATCGGCACCGAGTTGGTGACCACCACGAGCTCGCGGTCGGTGGGGATCTGGGCGGCGATCCGCATCGTGGTGGTACCGGCGTCGAGCAGCACGCTGGCGCCGCTGAGCGGGAAGAACTCCGCGGCGGCCGCGGCGATGGCGTCCTTGTGCTCGGCGCGGGTGACGTCGCGTTCCCCGACGCCGGGCTCGACCAGATGCAGCGCGCGGACGGGCACCGCGCCGCCGTGCACACGCCGCACGATGCCCGCCTTGTCGAGGACGGCGAGGTCGCGGCGGACGGTCTCGGTGGTGACGTCGTAGGCGTGCGCCAGTTCGGTCACCGACGCCCGCCCCTTCGACATCACCAGCGAGGCGATCGCCTGCTGCCGTTCCTCGGGGTACATCAGCCTCCGTAAGTGTGGGAATCCAACCAACCGAATGTTGTTATGTTTGGTTTTACTCCTGAACGTGTTGACTTGTCAACAGATTTCTGTAATCTGGTTCACATGACCGCGTCGCCCTCACTCAGCTCACAGGCCGGCACCGTCCTGCACGGGGTGCCCGTCGTCGCCGGTGTCCAATACGCGCCGGTGATCCGCCCCGGCACCCTGCCCGACATCCCGGCTGGTGCCGGCGACGCCGCCGCGTTGCCCGAGGATCAGCGGCCCGCGGAGGTCGAACGCTTCACCGCCGCCGCGGCCACCGTGGCCGGCCGGCTGCGTGAGCGGGCCGCCCACGCCACCGGTGCGGCGTCGGAGGTGCTCGCCGCCACCGCGACACTGGCCCAGGACCGGGGCTGGCTGGGCGCGGCAGAGAAGCGCATCACAGCGGGCGCGCCCGCGGTGCGCGCGGTCGACGGCGCCATCGACCAGTTCGTCGACATGTTCACCAAACTCGGCGGGTTGATGGCCGAGCGCGTCACCGACCTGCGTGACATCCGCGACCGCGTGATCGCCCAACTTCAGGGGTTGCCCGAGCCCGGCGTCCCGCTACCGGATGAGCCGTCGATCCTGTGCGCCGAGGACCTGGCGCCGGCCGACACCGCCGGGCTCGACCCAGCGCTCGTCGTCGCACTGGCCACCACCCTCGGCGGACCGACCAGCCACACCGCGATCATCGCGCGCCAGCTCGGCATCCCGTGCGTCGTCGCCGTGGCCGGACTCGACGACGTCCCCGCCGGAACGATGGTGCTCGTCGACGGCACCACCGGTACCGTCACCGTCTCACCGGATGAGGCGTCGGCCCGCGAGGCGGTCGCCGAGGCCAAACGCGCCGCCGACGCGGCGGCCGACTGGTCCGGCCCCGGCGCCACCGCCGACGGGCACGCCGTCGCGGTGCTGGCCAACGTCCAGGACGGCGCCGCCGCGCGGTCCGCGCGCCAGACCCCCGCCGAGGGCATCGGCCTGTTCCGCACCGAACTGTGCTTCCTGAACACCGACACCGAACCCACCGTCGACGAGCAGGCGAGCATCTACGCTGAGGTGCTCGAGGCGTTCGCTGGCAACAAGGTGGTGATCCGCACCCTCGACGCCGGTTCGGACAAGCCGCTCAAGTTCGCCGGCCATCCCGACGAGGCCAACCCCGCACTCGGCGTGCGCGGCATCCGCATCGCCGCCAACAACCCCGGGCTGCTCGACCGCCAGCTCGAGGCGATCGCCGCCGCCGGGCAGCGCACCGGCAACCCGCCGTGGGTCATGGCCCCGATGATCGCGACCGCCGAGGAGGCCAAAGACTTTGCGGCCAAAGCTCGTTCACACGGGCTGACCCCCGGGGTGATGATCGAGGTGCCCGCCGCGGCGCTGCTGGCCGAGAGGATCCTTGAGCACGTCGACTTCCTGTCCATCGGCACCAACGACCTTGCCCAGTACACGATGGCCGCCGACCGGATGTCGGCCGATCTGGCGACGCTCACCGACCCGTGGCAGCCCGCGGTGCTCGCGCTGGTCGCGATGACGGTCAAGGCGGGCGACACCGCAGGCAAGCCGGTCGGGGTGTGCGGTGAGGCGGCCGCCGATCCGCTGCTGGCGTGTGTGCTCACCGGCTTCGGCGTCACGTCGCTGTCCGCCGCGGCCGCCGCGGTGCAGGGCGTCGGAGCCAAACTCGCGCAGGTCACCCTGCAGCAGTGCCGCGACGCGGCCGACGCGGTGCTCGGCACCGCCACTGCGGCCGAGGCCCGCGCCGCCGCGCTGGCCGTGCTGAGTTAGACCGTCCACCCGGTGGCCTGCGGCCACGCTTCGACATCGGTGCCGCCGCGGCGCAGCTTCACAGAGGAATAGCCGCGGTCGGCCGCCTGCGCGGTCGCGTCCGCGTACACCCGCCGGGCTTCGTCCTCGGCCCCTTGGACGAGAACGCTCTCCTCGGCTCCGTTCGCGGGATTGCCCGGGTCGTGCTGTGTGCCGACGACGACCTGCCAGGTCGCGTCTTCGTTCGGTTCGGTCACCGGTATCTCCTTCCGTGGGGACGGGGATACCCGCGCTCAGGTGCCCTTCACATTCAGCACCTGGCGAAGTGTGTGCTCGACCTCGACCAGTTCGGCGGCGTCGTGCATCACCTGGTCGATGTCCTTGTACGCGTCCGGGATCTCGTCCACCCACTGTTCGCCGTGGCGGTATTCGATACCCGTCATCCGGGCGGCCAGGTCGGCGGCGGTGAACCGTCGGCGCGCTTCGCCGCGCGAGAAGCGCCGGCCCGCGCCGTGCGGCGCCGAGCAGAGGCCGGCGCGGTTGCCCTTGCCGCGCACGAGGTAGGAGCGGGTGCCCATGCTGCCGGGGATGATCCCGCGGACACCCTCGTGGGCATCGATCGCGCCCTTACGGGTCAGCCACACCTCCCGGCCGCCGTGGTTCTCCAGCTGCGTGTAGTTGTGGTGCGTGTTGACGCGTTCGACCTCGATCTCGGCGGCGTCCTCGACGGCCAGCCCCATCCAGCGCGCCAGCGCCTGCCGGAACCGGTCCATCATCTCGGCGCGGTTGTCCAGCGCGAACCGCTGCGCCCAGTGCAAGTCACGCAGATAGTCGTCGAACTGCGGGGTGCCGTGGGTCAGATACGCCAGATCGACGTGGGGTAGGTCGACGTGCCTGCACAGATGCTGAGCCTGCTTGATGTGGTGCTGTGCGATTTTGTTGCCGACGCCGCGCGACCCCGAGTGCAGGAACATCCAGACCCGCGACTGCTCGTCGAGGCAGAGCTCGATGAAGTGGTTGCCGCCGCCCAGCGAACCGAGCTGCTGGGGCCACTTCGGGGAGTGTGACAGGTTCACCCCCTCGACGCCGGCCCGCGAACGCAGCTCCTCGATCCGCTGCTCGGTGAACGGGTACCGGTTGGTCGTGGCGTTGTCGTTGCCCGGGGACAGCGGGATCGCCGCCTCAAGGGATCGGCGCAGCAGCCGCAGGTCGCGGTTCTTGAAATCGGCGGCCGTGTAGACCGTGCGCGCGGCGATCATGCCGCAGCCGATGTCCACGCCGACCGCGGCCGGGATCACCGCGTCGATGGTCGGGATCACGGTGCCCACCGCTGAACCCTTGCCGAAGTGGGCGTCGGGCATCAGCGCCACGTGCGGGTGGACGAACGGCAACGCCGCGGTCTACTCAGCCTGCGCGAGCGCCTTCTCATCGACCAGCGACGCGAAGTTCACCAGCTTGCGCTCACCGACCTGCGGAGTGGTCACGGGTCCCAGTGTGCGCCCGGGTCGGCTCGGTCCGCCCGGGAATGAATCGGACTCTGGTCCGGTTGATTCGGGCATGCCTGCCATCACCGCCGACACGCTCACCCTTCCCCGCATCGCGGGCGCCGGACCGGCCGACACCGAGCGCCCCGTCCGCACGGTCACCACCGGCCCCCGCGGCTACGAGGGCGAGGGCTTTCCCGTCGTCCGCGCGTTCGCCGGCGTCAGCCCCCGCGACCTCGACCCGTTCGTCCACATGGACCAGATGGGCGAGGTCGACTACGAGCCGGGCGAACCGCGCGGCACCGACTGGCATCCGCACCGCGGGTTCGAGACCGTCACCTACATGATCGACGGCCGCTTCGCCCACCAGGACAGCCACGGTGGCGGCGGCTTGATCACCGACGGCGCCACCCAGTGGATGACGGCCGGCTCCGGCATCCTGCACATCGAGACTCCGCCGGCCGAACTCGTCGAGAGCGGCGGCCTGTTCCACGGCATCCAGCTGTGGGTGAACCTGCCGAAGAAGGACAAGTTCGCCGATCCGCGGTACCAGGCCATCGAGGGCAACCAGGTGGCGCTGCTGTCGTCCGACGACGGTGGGGCGCTGGTGCGCGTCATCGCCGGTGAGATCGACGGCCGGGGCGGCCCCGGTGCGACGCACACGCCGATCACCTTGGCGCACACCACGATCGAGCCCGGCGCGCGGCTGAGCCTGCCGTGGAACCGGGACTTCAACGCACTGGTGTACGTGCTGTCCGGGCGCGGCTCGGTCGGGCCCGTCGCGCACCCGATCCAGCAGGGTCAGCTCGCGGTGCTCGGGCCAGGCGACCGCATCACCGTGGCCGCCGACGGCGCGCAGGACTCGCACCGTCCCGCGATGGAGGTCCTGTTGTTGGGCGGCAAGCCGATCCGCGAGCCGGTGTTCCAGTACGGGCCGTTCGTGATGAACTCCAAGTCCGAGCTGATCCAGGCAGTCGAGGACTTCCAGGCCGGCAAGTTCGGCGTGATCCCGCCGGACGCGTTGATGCCGCACCGTCCGCTGGACTGACCTCACTCGGCGTGGGCCTGCTGGGGGTAGAGGAGTTCCAGCTCGCCCAGCGCGGCGGCCGCGGTCAACAGCGGCAGCGCCGCGGACACCCCGAGGTCGTCGTCGCGGGCTTCCGCGCGCAGGGCCCGCACGAAGTCGTCGCTGATCGGCGCCTGCGGCCGGTCCGCGTCACGTCCGGCGACCCGCGCGCAGATCGCCTCGGTGTGCTCCTCCAGCACCGCCCGCACCTTCGGATACGCGCCCAGCGGCGGGGGAGTCGGGATGTCGGCGACCAGGTCGGCGGCCCCGCGCAGCCGGATCGCCCGGTTGAAGGACCGCACGATCGGCGCCCGGAAGTCGGTCTCCCCGCTGCTTTCCGAAAGGTAGTGTCGCACAGCGTCGTCGATGACCCTCGATGCGTCGAGGGCGTTGTGGCCCAGCGTCGCGACCTCGTCGGTGCGTTCCTCGAACGCGCCGCGGGTGATCCGCAGGACCGTCGCCCGCAGATAGCCGGCGAACACCGCGCGGGCGGAGTCGATGGCCCTGGTCACCGACGCGGTGGCGCCCCGCGGCCACATCAGCAGTGACACCGCCACGCCGACAAGGGCTCCCACGACGACGTCCTCGACCCGGATCAGCCCGACCTGCCACCCGGTCGGCACGATCAGGTTGAACGAGATCAGCACCATCATCGTGAACGCAGCCTGCGCCGCGGTGAACGACGCGATCTCGGGCACATACGCCGACCCGAACACGACCAGCGGCAACAGCATCCACAACACCACCGGCTCGACGCCGACCAGGCTGATCAGCGCAGCGCCCAGCAGGAAGCCGATGCCGGTGCCGAACACCGCGCGCCACACCCGCGTGCCCGTGGTCAGCGCGCTGCTGCGCAGCACCGACAGCGCGCCCAGCACCACCCAGAAACCGTGCTCGACGGGGAACACGTGGGTGACCGCCACCGCCAGCGCCAGGCCGAGCCCGGTGCGCAGGCTGTTGCGCACCACCACCGACCGGTTCTCCAGGAAGCCCGACGTGATCTGCGCGGCGGCCACGGTCTCGGAAAGCAGCCGGTCCGAGGCGCCGGTGGGTGGGAGCCGCCGTCCCAGCGCGCGGGCCCACACCGGGCGGGCGTCGGCGGCGGCCGCCGCGGCGATGATGCGTCCGGTGGCGCCGATCGTGGCCGCGATGGTGCGCCGGCGCAACAGTTTCCGGCCCATCTCGATGGCCTGCTCGTCGTCGGGCGCGCTCAGGATCGCGTCCAGGTCCTCCCGCCAGCGGCCGCGCGCCACGGTGCGCAGCGTGGTCAGTGCGGCGTCCAAGTCGGCGCGGGCCCGGTCCCGGTCGGCCGGTCGGGCGATCCGCAACACCGCGGCGGCGCACCGCAGCACGCGGACCACCGCGTCCCGGTCGCGCAGCGTGACCCCGGTGCTCTGCCCGACGCGGTCGGCCACCCACTCGAGGTCGTCGACGACGCGGACCAGGGCGCGGCTGCCCGCCGTCAGGCCGACCGGCCGGAAGTCGGCGCCGAGGAAGGTCCGGCGCAGAGCGTCCATCGCCCGCGCGACGTCGTCGGCCGACGCGGAACCGTCGATGCGGTCGGCCAGGGTGCTGCACACGCGCGCGGCCCGGCGCCGCAGTTGACCGTGATGCCGCGGGGGGAACAGGAACAGCGCCGCCGGCACGCACACCGCCAGCGCGATGGCCCACCCGAGCAAACGGTCACCGATCGGGCCCGGCGGTGTGCACGCGGGCAGCACGAACGTCAGCAGCGTGGCCCGCTGCCCCGCCGCGATGGTCTCGCTCAGCACCCCGGAGAACGTGACCGCCACCCCGACCGCGAACATCGCGGCCACCGATAGCCACGGATGCGGTGCGACCAGCGTGCCGAGAGTGATCAGCACGAACCCGTTGAAGCCCAGCCCGGCGTAGGCCACGGCCCGGTTCTGCCGGTTGCCCGGGAAATCGGAGAACACCAGCAGCGCGATGGAACCGAAGATGGTGAACAGCGGGGTCTGCGCGTTGTCGCCGGCGACGACGAAACTCAGGCCGGCGGCCACCGGCACCACCACCGCCGCCCGCAGCGCCCGGCGCAGCGCATCGTTCTCGGGATCGCGCTGGGCGATTCGCCGCGCGACGCGGTCACGCAGCGCCGCGGCCATCAGTGCGCGAGAACCTTGATGCCGATCACCAGCAGGCCGATGCCGGTGAGCGCCAGCACCGTCAGGATCTGCTGCCACAGGCGCAGCCGGGCCCGCCGGACGCCCAGCAGCGCAATCAATCCCAGCTCGCCGACCAGGATCCACATGGCGATCCACATCGCGGTGTCGGTGTCCAACAGGTTGATCGCCGCGGTACCCAGGGCGAGCAGCGGAAGCAGCGCGGCCTGCAGGATCTGTCCGGACGCCTGCAGCATCCGCCACAACTGCACGCCCCGCGGGTTTGGCCCGTGCACGCTCATGTGCGCGACCCAGTCGGCAAGCAGGCTGGCCGCCCACAGCCCGCCCATCGTGATCCCGACGTCGAGCATCCGGGCCCACCCGCTGGTGTCGTCCTCGGTGTAGCGCGTCAGCACGACCAGCGTCGCCAGGCAGGAGATCGCGCCGTAGAGACGCTCCCGCAGCATCGCGACGACGTGCTCGACCGGCACCTCGTCGACCTCGGAGCCGGCGGCGGCCTCACTCACGTTCGGGCACCGAGGAGAACTGGCCGGAGTCCAGCGCCTCGCTCAGCTGGCCGACGATCCAGCCCAGCCCGGTGACATCCGGGGGCAGCGTGGCTTGCTCGTACCCGACCAGCACATACACCGCCCAGGCGGCGAACAACTCCGCCTGTCGCGGCTGGTGCAGGATCTCCATCGCGGCGTCGTACATCACGTCGAAGCGCTGCCGGTCGACGGCCTCCTGCACCGCGCGCACCTGCGGAGCCACCGCACTCCACACCCGGATGGCGGCTTCGGCGCCGTGCGGCAGCGTCAGGCCGGCTTCCATCAGCCGGTCGATGCGGCGGCGCGGGTCGGTCTCGGGCCGGACGGCCTCGACGATCTCCAGCGTCATGCCCTCATGCCAGTGCGCAACGAGTTGCTGTGTGAACGCGGGCCAGTTCGAGAAGTAGTGATAGAACGAGCCCGTGGTGACACCGAGCCGGTCACACACCGCCGCGAGCTTCAGACCTCCGTACCCGAGGTCGGACAGCACGTCGAGCCCCGCCTCGAAGAACGACTCCCGCGACGCCACAGCCCCCATGAGGGAGAACATTAGTTCGCATCCCGGCATGGGGAACAGTCCCGTGCCGGTGCGCGAGCCCGCCGTGGGCCGCGGTTCTGGCGTCGGAGTTTGCTGTCAGGTCACCCTCGGGTAACGGGTCGAGGACGTGTCACCGGGGCCCAGGTGACGTGTGGCACAATTTGACCGTGCCGTATACGGCTAGTCGAGGTCCAGGACGTCCTCCCGCAGCGAAGGCCGCTGAAACTCGGGAGCGCATCCTGCATGCCGCCCGCGAGGTGTTCAGCGAACTCGGCTACGACGCCGCGACGTTCCAAGCCATAGCGATCCGTGCGGATCTCACGCGTCCAGCCATCAATCACTACTTCGCCAGCAAACGGGTTTTATGGGGTGAGGTGGTCGAGCAGACCAACGCCTCGATCGTCAGCGCAGGCATCGCCCGGGCGCACGAACAGACCACGCTGATCGGGCGGCTGTCGGCGTTCGTGTCGGTGGCCACCCAGGCCGACGCCGAGGACCGATCGGCGGCGGCTTTCCTCGTGACCTCGGTGCTGGAATCGCAGCGTCACCCCGAACTCAGCAATGACGAACACGATTCGCTGAAGAACTCCCGTGACTTCGTGTCGTGGGCGGTCAACGACGCGGTGGCGCGCGGCGAGCTGAGCACCGACACCGACGTCAACCACCTGGTCGAGATGCTGGTCGCGGTGGTGTGGGGGATGGGCTTCTATGCCGGGTTCGTCGGCGACCGCAGCGAACTGGGCGCCGTGGTGCACAAGCTGGAGCTGCTGCTGGCCAACAAGTTGTGGAATCTCAGCGAATAACCTTCCCTTCTGAATGTTCCCTGTGAATGTGGTGCGGGCGCCGGTTTGACGCGAGTCGCTTAGTTAGGCTTGCAATGTAATGCCTCGTCCGAGCGAAAGAGCGCTGTCATGAGTTCACTCCGCACCGACAACGACACCTGGGACATCGCGTCCAGCGTCGGGGCCACCGCCGTCATGGTCGCCGCCGCGCGAGCGGCCGAGACCGAACGCCGGGACGCCCTCATCACCGATCCGTACGCCGAGATCCTGGTGGCCGGAGCCGGCGCCGGGTCCTGGCAGTACATCGCCGACGACGACTTCGTCGGCAGGGTCACCGAGTCCGATCCCGAGATCGGGACGCTGTTCGAGCACATGAAGAACTATCAGGCGGTGCGGACGCACTTCTTCGACGCGTTCTTCACCGCCGCGGTCGACGCCGGCATCCGCCAGATCGTCATCCTCGCCTCCGGCCTGGATTCGCGCGCGTTCCGGCTTCCGTGGCCGGCCGGCACCGTGGTCTACGAGATCGACCAGCCGCTGGTCCTCCAGTACAAGACCTCGACCCTGGCCGCGCACGGCGTGCAGCCCACCGCCGACCGCCGTGAGGTGCCGATCGATCTGCGGCAGGACTGGCCGGCCGCGCTCACCGACGCCGGCTTCGATCCGGGCCGGCCCACCGCGTGGCTCGCCGAAGGTCTGCTGATGTACCTGCCGGCCGACGCGCAGGACCGGCTGTTCGCGCAGATCACCGACATGAGCGCGCCGGGAAGCCGGGTCGCCGCGGAATCCATGGGCATTCACGCCCAGGAGCGCCGGGAACGGATGCGGAACCGTTTCGCGGCCATCACCGCCCAGATCGACGTCGAGCCCATGGACATCACCGAGCTCACCTATGAGGATCCCGACCGTGCGAATGTCGCCGAATGGCTGACCGCGCACGGTTGGACGGCCCGGGAGGTGCCCTCGCAGGACGAGATGCGGCGGCTGGACCGTCTGGTCGAGATCGCCGACAGCGACGAGCAGTCCTTCTCGACGTTCACCACCGCGGTGCGAACCTGACACCTGTTCACCAACCGGGTGGTTGGTTACGATGCGGGTACTCCCCCAGGTCAGGAAGGGACCCGTCATGACCACCGAATCCGTCGTACCCGCGCAGGCCGCCGCCGCCGTGACCAGTACCGACATCCCCGCCGTCGTCAGCAAGCTGCGGGCCACGTTCGCCACCGGCCGCACCCGCAGCGTGCAGTGGCGCAAGGAGCAGCTGCACGCGCTCGAACGGCTGATGACCGAGAACGAGGGCGCGATCGCCGAAGCACTGGAGAAGGATTTGGGCCGCGCGCCGTTCGAGGCGTGGCTCGCCGACATCGCCAGCACCGCCGGTGAAGCCGCCTACGCGGCCAAGAACGTCGGCAAGTGGATGAAACGGCGTTACCGCTTGCTGGAGATGTCCCAGCTGCCCGGCCGCGGCTGGGTCGAGTACGAGCCCTACGGCACCGTGCTGATCATCGGGGCATGGAACTTCCCGTTCGCACTCACCCTCGGCCCCGCCGTCGGGGCCATCGCCGCCGGAAACACTGCGGTGCTCAAGCCGTCTGAAGTCGCACCGGCGTCGTCGGCGCTGATGGCCGAACTGGTGCCGCGCTACATGGACAACGACGCGATCGCCGTCGTGGAGGGGGACGGCGCGGTCAGCCAGGAGCTGATCGCGCAGGGCTTCGACCACCTGATCTTCACCGGAGGCACCGAGGTGGGCCGCCGCGTGTACGAGGCCGCCGCCGCCCACCTCACCCCGGTCACCCTCGAGCTCGGCGGCAAGAGCCCGGTGATCGTGGCCGCCGACGCCGACATCGAGGTCGCCGCCAAGCGCATCGCCTGGACCAAGCTGATCAACTCGGGCCAGATCTGCATCGCACCGGACTACGTGCTGGCCGAGGCCCCGATCCGCGACAAGCTCGTCGACGGCATCCGCGCGGCCATCGACACGTTCGAGGCGGGCAACGCCGACGGCAAGAAGATCGTCAACGAGCGCCACTTCAACCGGCTTTCCAGCGCGCTGGCCGCCACCAAGGGCAGGGTCGCCGTCGGCGGCGGCTCCGACGCGGCAGCCCTGAAGATCGCACCCACCGTCGTGGTCGACCCCGATCCGGCCGAGCCGCTGATGACCGACGAGATCTTCGGCCCGATCCTGCCCGTGGTGACCGTGCAGAACCTTGACGAGGCAATCTCTTTCGTCAACTCCAGGCCGAAGCCCTTGGCCGCATACCTGTTCACCAAGGCCAAGGCGGTGCGCGAGCGGGTGATCAAGGAGGTGCCGGCCGGCGGCATGGTGGTGAACCATCTGATCTTCCACTTCGCCACCCACAAGCTGCCGTTCGGCGGCGTCGGACCGTCCGGTCTGGGCGCCTACCACGGCAAGTTCGGCTTCGAGGAGTTCAGCCACCGCAAGTCGGTGCTGACCAAGCCGACCCGACCCGACCTCGGCGCCATGATCTACCCCCCGTATACAGAGAAGGCGTGGAAGCTGGCGCGCAAGCTGTTCTAAGCCGGTCGAACCCCTAAGAGAGGAACATCAGTGCCAGGAGTGCAGGATCGTGTCATCGTCGTCACGGGTGCCGGAGGTGGCCTCGGCCGCGAGTACGCACTGACGCTCGCTCGCGAGGGCGCCAGCGTGGTCGTCAACGACCTCGGCGGCGCGCGCGACGGTACCGGATCCGGGTCGGCCATGGCCGACGAGGTGGTCAAGGAGATCAAGGACGCCGGTGGCCGCGCGGTGGCGAACTACGACTCCGTCGCCGAGCCCGAGGGGGCGGCCAACATCATCAAGACCGCCGTCGACGAATTCGGCAAGGTCGACGGTGTGGTCTCCAACGCGGGCATCCTGCGCGACGGCACCTTCCACAAGATGGAGTTCGGCAACTGGGACGCCGTGCTCAAAGTGCATCTGTACGGCGGATACAACGTGATCCGCGCCGCGTGGCCGCACTTCCGCGAGAACGGCTTCGGCCGCGTCGTGGTCGCGACGTCGACCAGCGGGCTGTTCGGCAACTTCGGGCAGGCCAACTACGGTGCCGCCAAGCTCGGTCTGGTCGGCCTGATCAACACGCTGGCCCAGGAGGGCGCGAAGTACAACATCAAGGCCAACGCGATCGCGCCGATCGCCGCGACGCGGATGACGCAGGACATCCTGCCGCCTGAAGTGTTCGAGAAGCTGACCCCCGAATATGTGGCGCCGATCGTGTCCTACCTGTGCACCGAAGAGGTGCCGGACACCGCCTCGGTGTTCATCGTCGGCGGCGGCAAGGTGCAGCGGGTGGCGCTGTTCCAGAACAGCGGCGTGACGTTCACCGAGGTGCCGTCGGTCGACGATGTCGCCGCCAAGTGGGGCGAGATCACCGATCTGTCGGCAGCCGAGCGAGCAACCTTCAGCCTCGGCTGACAGTAGTGAAAGCGCTTGTCGCACAGGAGCTGACAGGTCCGGCGGGGCTGGCGTACACCGACGTCGAGGAGGTGCGCGGCGGCGATGCCGTCGTCCTCGACGTCGGTGCCGCCGGCGTCTGCTTCCCCGACCTGCTGATGCTGCGCGGTGAGTACCAGATGAAGGTTCCGGCGCCGTTCGTGCCGGGCCTCGAGGTCGCGGGCACGGTGCGGTCTGCTCCGGAGGATTCGGGTTTGGTTGCCGGGCAGCGGGTCTCGGCGTTCAGCCTGCTGGGCGCGTGGGCCGAGCAGGTCGCGGTGCCGGTGGGCAGCGTGGTGCCGACCAACGCAGCGCTCGACGACGGGTCGGCGGTGTGCCTGCTGGGCAACTACTACACGATGTATTTCGCGCTGCACCGGCGCGGCGGGCTGCAGGCCGGTGAGACCGTGCTGGTGCTCGGTTCCGGTGGCGGGATCGGGACGGCGTCGGTGCAGATCGCGAAAGCGTTGGGCGCAAGGGTGATCGCGATGGTGCACCGCCCGTCGGCGGCCGGGTTTGTGGAGTCCCTGGGCGCCGACGTGGTGCTGCCGCTGACCGACGGGTGGCTCGAGGCGGTCAAGGCCGAGACTGGTGGCCGGGGCGTCGACCTGGTGGTGGACCCGATCGGCGGGCACGCGTTCGACGATGCCGTGCGCGCGCTGGCCACCGAGGGCCGGCTGCTGGTGATCGGCTTCGCCGCCGGCGGCATCCCGACGGTCAAGGTCAACCGGTTGCTACTGCGCAATGTCAGTGTGGTCGGCGTCGGGTGGGGCGAATTCGTCAACCGCACCCCCGGAGCGCAGGCCGAGGTCGGTGCCGCATTGGCGGGGTTGGTCGACAACGGCCTCAAACCGCCTGAGCCGGTGCGGTTTCCGCTCTCGGACGGGGTGGCGGCGCTACAGGCCTTCGCCGACGGGGCGGTCAACGGGAAGCTCGTCCTGGAGCCGTGAGTATTCGCGCGCTGGCCTTCGACGTGTTCGGCACCGTCGTGGACTGGCGCTCCAGCGTCATCTCCGAACTCGCCGAGTTCGGGTGCCGCAACGGTGTGTCGGCGGACTGGCAGCGGTTCGCCGACGACTGGCGGGCCGGTTACGCGCCGGCGATGGACCGGGTGCGCACTGGCGAGTTGCCGTGGACCCGCCTGGACGACCTGCACCGCGGCCGCCTCGTCGAGTTGCTCGCCGGTGCCGGGATCACGGTGAGCGACAACGAGATCGACGAGCTCAACCGGGCCTGGCACCGTCTGGATCCGTGGCCGGACTCCGTGGCGGGCTTGATGCGGATGAAGCGGCGATTCGTCATCACCACGCTGTCGAACGGCAACGTGTCGCTGCTGACGAACATGGCCAGACACGCCGGGCTGCCGTGGGACTGCGTGCTGTCGGCCGAGATCTTCCGCCACTACAAGCCCGACCGGCAGGCCTACCTGGGCTGCGCCGAGATCCTCGATGTGGCGCCCGGCGAACTGATGCTCGTCGCCGCGCACCCGTCCGATCTACGCGCCGCGCGTGATGCAGGGCTGGCCACGGCATATGTGCACCGGCCGCTCGAACGGGGTCCCGACCGTACGCCGGATCGCCCGGCCGCCGGCGAATTCGACGTCACAGCAGACGATTTCCTGGACCTGGCGGAGAAGCTGGGCGCATGAGCGGCGGGCGTACCGTGGTGACATGACTGAATCCGCGTTGCGCATGGCCGAGCGGCTGTTGATCGATCCGCCGGAGCATCCCGATGTGAGCAGAGGGTATCTGGACCTGCTCGGCGACGGGCAGGAGAAGAACCGCGGCGCGATCCAGGCGCTGTGGGCGTCGCAGCTCGGGTCGCTGTTCTACGACAACGCCCAGACGGTCATGCGGCGGCTGATGACGGCCTGGCACGAACCGACCGAGTGGCTGAACATCCCCGTCGGCGGCACCGCACTCGACGTCGGCAGCGGCCCGGGCAATGTCACTGCCGCGCTGGGCCGCGCCGTCGGCCCCGGCGGTCTGGCCCTCGGCGTGGACATTTCCGAACCGATGCTGGCGCGGGCGGTGGCCGCCGAGGCCGGGCCGAACGTCGGCTTCCTGCGCGCCGACGCGCAACATCTGCCGTTCCGGGACGAGTCGTTCGACGCGGTGGTGTCGATCGCGATGCTGCAGCTGATCCCCGACCCCGCGGTGGCACTGACCGAGATGGTCCGGGTGTTGCGGCCCGGGCGGCGGATGGCGGTCATGGTGCCCACAGCCGGCCCGGCGGCGAACCTGCTGCGCTACCTGCCCAATGCGGGCGCGCACGTCTTCGGCGACGACGAGCTCGGCGACACCCTCGAAGACCTCGGAATGGTCGGCGTGCGCACCAAGACTATCGGCACCGTGCAATGGGTCCGGGGCCGCAAACCGTGACCACGTAGGCTCGCCGGCATGAGCACCGGCGGCCTCGTCCTCGTCGCGCTGGCGATCGCCGTCGGCCTGGTCGGCATCGTGGTGCCGATCCTGCCCGGCGGGATCCTGGTGATCGGCGCGATCGCGGTGTGGGCGTTCGTGGTGAACAGCACGGTGTCCTGGGTGGTGTTCGGTGTCGCGGCCGCGCTGTTCGTCGCGTCCCAGGTGATCAAGTACACCTGGCCCGTCAAGCGCATGCGGCGCGCCGACGTGCGCACCTCGGTGCTCGTCGTCGGGGGCATCGCCGGCGTCGTCGGGTTTTTCGTGATTCCGGTGATCGGTTTGCTGATCGGTTTCGTGCTCGGGGTTTTCGCCGCGGAGATGGGAATCCGGCGCGACGTGACGCGGGCGTGGGCGTCGACCTGGCACGCGGTCAAGGGCGTCGCGCTGTCGGTCGGGGTCGAGCTCACCGGCGCGCTCCTGGCTACGGTGGCGTGGGTCGTCGGGGTGCTGCTGACCGGGTAGCTCACCGCCGAAATCGCATTCCACGCGGCCGAAACCGCGCGCAGACCGCGTGGAATGCGATTTCGGCGGAAGTCGGGGGTCGGGCTCAGCCGTGCAGGGCAGTGCGGAGCCGGCGGACGTCGTCGTCGGTCAATCCGGCGGCTTCCAGATAGCGTGCCAGCGAGCCGAATTCGGCATCGATCGTGCGCCGGGCGGTGTCGAGGTACTGCTCGCGCACGCCGAGCACCGCGTCGGTCAGGCGGGCCTCGGCCAACTGCATGATCTCGGGGGCCTCGGCCGCCCGCGCCCGCACCGATTCGAGGATGCTCTCCCGCAACTGCGGCACCGCGACATTGCTGCGCAGGTAGTCGGCCATGATCGCGTCGCGGTCGACACCGGCGGCCTCCAGCACCACCGCGATGGTGAAACCGGTGCGGTCCTTGCCGGCGAAGCAGTGCGCGAGCACGGCGCGGTCGGAGCCGAGCAGCGTCACCACGCGGTGCACCGCGCGGCGCGCCAACGGCGCCGCCGCGATCCGCCCGTACTCCTCGGTCATGTACCGGGCCGCGGCCTCGGCGACGGGCTCGTCGTCAGGCTTGTCGGTCATCATCCGCTGGAACGCGTGCTCGTGCGGGGACTCCCCGTCGGCGGCCATGGTCTCGACGAACGGCAGGTGATGGATCTCCACGCCCGCGGGCACCAGGCCCGGGCCGTGCCGCTCCAGCTCCCGCGACGTCCGCAGATCCGCGACGTCGGTGACACCGAAGCCGGCGAGCGCTTCACGGCCGGTGTCGTCGAGCATGGAGAGCTCACTGGCGCGGAAGAAGCGCCCCGGTGCGATACCGGTCTGCTCCGAGACGTCCCGGAAGTTCCAGGCGCCCGAGAGCTCACCGCCGGAGAAGGGCACTACTGCGTCACCGCCCGCGCCAGAGGGGACTTCTCCTTGCCGAGCTCGGCGCGCGCGATCGTGCGCATGTGCACCTCGTCGGGCCCGTCGAACAGCCGCATTGCGCGGTGCCAGCTGTACAGCCGGGCCAGCGGGAAGTCGTCGCACACCCCGGCGCCGCCGTGCACCTGGATGGCGCGGTCGATCACGTCGCAGGCCATCTGCGGTGCGACGGCCTTGATCTGCGCGACCAGCAGCTGGGCGTCCTTGCTCTTGTTGCCGTGCTGGTCGATGGTCCAGGCCGCTTTGTGGCACAGCAGCCGGGTCTGCTCGATCTCGTTGCGCGACTTCGCGATCGCCTCACGCACCACACCCTGTTCGGCCAGCGGCTTGCCGAACGCGACCCGCTTCTGCACGCGGTCGACCATCAGCGCGAGTGCCCGCTCGGCTGCGCCGATGGCGCGCATGCAGTGGTGGATACGGCCCGGCCCGAGACGGGCCTGCGCGATCGCGAACCCGGAGCCTTCCTCGTCGAGCAGGTTCGACGCCGGCACCCGCACGTTGTCGAACACGATCTCGCAGTGCCCGTGCTGGTCCTGCCAGCCGAACACCGGTAGCGAGCGCTGGATGTCCACCCCCGGGGTGTCGGCCGGGACCAGGATCATCGACTGCTGACGGTGGCTGGGCCCGTCGGGGTTGGTGCGGCCCATCACGATCAGGATCTTGCAGCGCGGATCCGCGGCGCCGGTGATCCACCACTTGCGGCCGTTGATGACGTAGTCGTCGCCGTCGCGGAGCATGGTCGTCTCGATGTTGCGCGCGTCGCTGGAGGCCACCGCCGGTTCGGTCATCGCGAACGCGCTGCGGATCTCACCGGCCAGCAACGGCTCGAGCCACTGCTTGCGCTGCTCCTCGGTGGCGAACAGGTGCAGGGTCTCCATGTTCCCGGTGTCGGGGGCGGCGCAGTTGGTGGCCTCGGGCGCGATTTCCATGCTCCAGCCGGTCAACTCGGCCAGCGGCGCGTACTCCAGGTTCGACAGCCCGGACTCCGAGGGCAGGAACAGGTTCCACAGCCCGCGCTGCTTGGCTTCCTTCTTGAGGTCCTCGACCACCGGCGGGACGGTGTGGTCGTCGGGGCCGGCCTCGGCGCGGTAGCGGTGGTAGGACTCCTCGGCCGGGAACACGAGTTCGGTCATGAAGCCGGTCAACCGGTCGTGGTAATCCTGCGCCTTGGCTGACATCGCGAAGTCCATGACGGCCACGATATGACACGGGTAAATCGCGAGGTCCACCGCCTGATCAGGACGACGCCAGAACCGCCGTCATTCGGCCCCGCGCCCCTGTCGGCTGTTGCGGTACGCGGCGCGGCGCAGCGAGGTGAGCCAGCGCGGCAGCAGGCTGATCTCGGTGCCGCTGCGGACCGTCGGATCGAAGGGCTGATCGCATCCCGGATCGCCGACCCGCAGCTCGCGGTCGAACGTCAGCCTCGCCAGATTGGCGAAAGGTCCTGTGCCATGCGCCTGTTCGACGTCGAACTCGATGGTGCCGGTGCGGACACGGTCGCTGATCGCGGACAGAGACAGGCCGTCGCCGTCGGGCGGCGTGCGCAGCTGAGCGCGCAACCAGAACACGCCGCCGCGGTAGCCGAGCGGCATCAGCGTCGAGTACGGCGCCGCAGGCCACGACGCGACGGGCCGCAGCGCGACCCGGGCCGCCGACGACACCGTGAGCACGTCCCACGGGCCGTCCGCATCGGCGAGCATCCGCCAGGCCAGGCCCGCGAAGTCCGGCAGCGCCCCGGGCGTCCCGGCACCCTTGGAGACGCGCCCGATCACGTCACCGGAGACCAGCGGCAGGCCTTCGCCGGCGGGCGCCAGACGGGTCACGGTGCCGCCGCAGAGCACCCCGGTGGGATGGAACACGCGCTTGTCACGCAGCGCCGCCCCCGCTTTGAGCGGCAGTGTGGTCAGGTCTGAGAGAGCCATGCGTCCTGTCTGCCCGCTCCCGGGCCGATGAAACGCGTGCCTGCGGCGATGGTGACGGACAAACACGCGGCGTTTGAGCAGGGGCGGACCGGGTAAACCGCGCGCCATGTCCTCGCTGTGGACCGAAGACCGGATCGAAAGCCCTTCCAGCCCGGATGAAGTGGCGCGGGTGCGCGCCGCCGACGTAGTGGTCGTCGGCGCCGGGATCACCGGCCTGACCACCGCCGTGCTGCTCGCGAGGGCCGGCAAGAAGGTGGTGGTGGTCGAGGCGCGCCGCGTCGGGGCGTGCGCGACGGGCAACACCACCGGCAAGGTCAGCGTGCTGCAGGGCAGCAAACTGGCCAGGATCGGGTCCAAGCACGGCGCCGATGTGCTGAACGCCTACGTCACCGGCAACGCCGAGGGCCGGGACTGGCTGGTCCGCTACCACGACGACCACGGGCTGGCCTACCAGCGCCAGGACGATCACGCCTACGCGCAGGCCGAATCTGGGATCGGTACCGCCCGTGACATTCTCGCCGCGTGCCGGGAGGCCGGTGTCGACGCGCAGTGGGTCGACGAGGCCGACGTGCCGTTTCCGTTCCGCGGCGGGGTGCGGGTTCGCGAGCAGGCGCAGATCGACCCGATTCCTTACCTGGGCAGCTTGGTCACCGAACTGGAGAGACACGGCGGCACCCTGCTGCAGGGCGTGCGTGTCACCTCCGTCGCCGGTACCGGTCCGGTGCGAGTTCGATTGCGGCTCAGCGAGATCGAACAGGACTCGCGCGATCAGCAGTTCGTCGTCGCCGCCGGGCACTGTGTGCTCGCGACCGGAATACCGATTCTGGACCGCGGCATGTTCTTCGCGCGCGTCGAGCCGGAGCGCTCCTACTGCCTGGCGTTCGACGTGCCGGGTGACATCACCACGGCGATGTACATCGCGGTGGACAGTCCGACCCGCTCGGTGCGGTACGCGCCGCGGCCGTCCGGCGACAAGCTGATCGTCGGCGGCGCCGGACACACGGTGGGTCGCGCCGACAGCCCGAAGAAGGCGGTCGAGGAGCTGGCGCACTGGGCCGCGCTGCATTACCCCGGTGCGGTGCAGACGCACTACTGGTCGGCGCAGGACTATCACCCCGACGACGAGATCCCCTTCGTCGGGCCGATCCTGCCCGGACACGACAGTGTGCTGGTGGCAACGGGTTTCGACAAATGGGGGATGACCAACGGGGTCGCGGCGGCACTCGCGCTGTCGGCGCGGATCCTCGGCGGCCGGATGGACTGGGCACAGGCATTCGCGAGCTGGCGGGCCCACGAGCTGCGCGGCATCTCGACGGCGGTGCAACTGAACCTCAAGGTCGGATTGCACCTGGCCAACGGCTGGGTCCACCCGCTGGGCGGCCATGACATGAGGCCGGCCGAAGGCGAGGGGGTGGTCACCGGGCCGCCGTGGCGCCGACGGGCGATCAGCGTGGTCGACGGCGTGCAGCGCACGGTCTTGCCCGTCTGCCCGCACCTGGGCGGCATCGTGCGATGGAACGACTCGGACTGCGCCTGGGAGTGCCCGCTGCACGGATCGCGGTTCGCCCCCGACGGCGCGCTGCTGGAGGGTCCGGCCACCCGCGGCCTGACCGCCGGCTAGCCGTCACGCGCGCAGCGTGTCGGACGGGTTGCGCCCGTAGGCTTCCCGGTACATCGATGCGAAGCGCCCGGTGTGCGCGAATCCCCAACGCGCCGCGACGATCTGGACCGTGGTGTCACCCGGGTCGGCTTTGACGAGCTCGCGGTGCGCGTGATCCATGCGCACCCTCCGCACATACTCCATCGGGGTCATGTCCAGGTGCCGGCGAAACATGTACTGCAACGCCCGCGGCGTCACGTGGATGCTCTCGGCGATGTCGGCCAGCGCGATGTCGCTGTCGGCGTTGCTCTCGATGTACGACGCCGCCCGCCGCACCAGCGGCGGTTTGGCTTCGTTGCGGTCAGCTGACGTGGGCTCGGTGGCGGCGTTAGTCGGGAACGCCGCGAGCACTGTGGCCGCGAGCATGGACGCGGTGGTCGACGCCACGAGGCGCGTCGGTTCCGGACCGTCGGAATGCACTACGGTGCGCACGAACTCGATGGCGGCGTTGAGCTGTTGCTCCGCCTGCGCCGAGACCGGGCGGTGGTCGAGGAGGCGCAGGGGGGCGGCGGCCCGGCCGCGCTCCGGCGCGGCGACCCGGTCCAGCAGCGTGGTGTCGAACATCGTCAGGTCGTAGGTCGCTTCGCAGACCCGGCCCGAATACGGGAGCTCAGGCGGGGAGAGCAGCGTGACGTCACCCGGCGCGAAGACGTCCTGCGGTTCCCCGATGAAGTCTTCCTCGATACAGCCTTCGTGCACCCGGCACAGGCAGATCTTGCCCAGCGGGGCGGCGTCGTAGGACATGTGGAAGTCGAGCCGAAGCTCGTCGTAGTTGACCGGTCCGAGCCAGCGCCGGTCGATGCGGGCCGCGGCCCGCTCACCCTCTCCGGCAGTGATGGACATCTTCGTGTACGCACGTACCAGAAAGTCTTCGGTGGCCTCGAGCGTGTGACCTTCGAAGTGAAGAGCCTGGTGTGAAGTCGCTGTCTGCATGCTGCTACCCCGCAACTCGCGGTGTACTACGGGGCGGTGGCTTCGCCCCCCGGCTTGGGCCAGCATAGCGGAATGGTCGCGGAAAGCCTGGTTACGTAGCCCGCCTATCCGGAAGAGGGCCTTCGACGTGCTGCGCAGGATGTCCCGGTAATCGAACACCAAGCTCGTCGACATCGCCGAGCGCATCGCGCAACGGGATCACACCGACGAGGAACGCCGCATCGGCGGACCTTTGCTGTGCGAAGCTGTGCGCATGGTGGGGCGATGACCGGGCAGAGGGTGCGCGTGGTGGTCGGTGACGACCACCCGATGTTCCGCGACGGGGTGGTGCGGGCGCTGCAGTCGAGCGGGTCGATCGACGTGGTCGCCGAGGCCGACGACGGGACCACCGCGCTGGCCGCGATCCGCGAGCACCGGCCCGAGGTCGCGCTGCTGGACTACCGGATGCCCGGCATGGACGGCGCCGAGGTGGCCGCGGCCGTGGTGCGTGACCGGCTGGTCACGCGTGTGCTGCTGCTCTCGGCGCACGACGAGTCGGCCATCGTCTACCGGGCTCTGCAGGACGGGGCCGCCGGGTTCCTGCCCAAGGAGTCCACGCGCAGCGAACTGGTCAATGCGGTGCTGGACTGCGCCGAGGGCCGCGACGTCGTCGCTCCCGCGCTCACGGCCGGGCTCGCCGGGGAGATCCGCCGGCGCGCGGAGCCCGACGGGCCGGTGCTGAGCCCGCGGGAACGTGAGGTGCTGGCGCTGATCGCCGCGGGCAGCAGCATCCCGGCCATGGCCAAGGAGCTCTTCCTGGCCCCGTCGACGGTCAAGACGCATGTGCAGCGTCTCTACGAGAAGCTCGGCGTCAGCGATCGGGCGGCGGCTGTCGCCGAGGCCATGCGGCGCAAGCTGCTGGACTGACCATGACCGGCCTGTGGAGCTCCTGGCGGGACTACCTGACCAGCGAGCCGGTGCGTGTGTCGGCGGTGCTGCGGCTGCCGCTGATCGCGCTGATCGGGGTGCTGGTGTGGATCTGGGAGGTGGACCACTGGCTCCCGCAGCTGTACGCGGTGATCCTCGGCGGCTACGCGGCCGTCGCGGTCGCCTGGCTGGTCGCCGTGTCGCGGGGACCGGTGCCCCGCTGGGCCGATTGGGCGTCCACCGCGGTGGATCTGCTCGTCATCATCGCGCTGTGCCTGGTCTCGGGCGGCGCGACGGCCGCGCTGCTGCCGGTGTTCTTTCTGCTGCCCATCTCGGTCGCGTTCCAGGACCGGCCGGCCCTGAGCGCGGTCATCGGCGCGATCACCGCGCTCGGCTATCTGACGGTGTGGATCTTCTACTCCAAGCGCGACGACACCGTCGGGTTGCCGAACATGGTCTACACCCATTTCGGGTTCATGGTGTGGATGGCGGTGGCGACGACGGCGCTGAGCTTCGTGCTGGCCCGGCGGGCGGTGCGGCTGAAAGCGTTGCAGCAGATGCGTGTCCAGCTGGTCTCGGAGGCGATGGAGTCGGACGAGCGGCACAGCCGCGAGGTGGCCGAGCACCTGCACGACGGACCGCTGCAGACACTGCTCGCGGCACGGTTGGAGCTTGACGAGGCCAGGGAACGCCATCCCGACCCGGCGCTGGACACCGTGTACGAAGCCCTGCAGCAGACCGCGACCGGCCTGCGGTCGACGGTGACCGAACTGCACCCGCAGGTGCTGGCGCAGCTGGGACTGACCGCGGGTGTGCGAGAGCTGTTGCGGCAGTTCCAGTCCCGTCACGACATCGAGGTACTCGCCGTGCTCGAGGAGGTCGGCACACCGCAGTCACAGGCCCTGATGTACCGGGCTGCCCGCGAACTCCTGACCAACGTCGGCAAGCACGCCGGCGCCACCACGGTGCGCGTCGGCCTGTGCCGGCGCGGCGACCGCGTCGTGCTCACCGTCGCCGACGACGGCCGCGGGTTCGACCCCGACACAGTCGGGAAGTCGTTGGCGCAGGGCCATATCGGGCTGGGCTCGCTGCTGGCCCGGTTCGACGCGATGGGCGGGGCGATGCGCGTCACCTCGAATCCCGGGACGGGCACCGAGGTGACGGCGACCTCGCCGCCGGAGCGCTAGACCCGTTCGGTGACCGACAACGCCGCGTTGATGGCGTCGACGCGGTCCTTGGCATCGCCGAACAGCATCTGGGTGTTCTCGCGGAAGAACAGCGGGTTCTGCACGCCGGCGTAGCCCGACGCCATCGACCGCTTGAACACGATGACGTTGTCGGCGTTCCAGACCGTCAGCACCGGCATGCCGGCGATGGGGCTGCCCGGGTCCTCCGAGGCGGCCGGGTTGACGGTGTCGTTGGCGCCGATGACGAGCACCACGGAGGTGCCGTCGAAGTCGTCGTTGATCTCGTCCATCTCCAGCACGATGTCGTAGGGCACCTTGGCCTCGGCCAGCAGCACGTTCATGTGACCGGGCAGCCGGCCGGCGACGGGATGGATGCCGAACCGGACGTTGACGCCGCGATCGCGCAGTTTGCGGGTCAGCTCGGCGACACCGTACTGGGCTTGGGCGACGGCCATGCCGTAGCCGGGGGTGATGATCACCGAGTCGGCCGAGGCGAGCAGTTCGGCCGCACCCTCGGCGGTGATCTCGCGGTGCTCTCCGTAATCCTTGTCCTCGGCCGGCCCTGCCTCGATGCCGAAACCGCCTGCGATCACCGAGATGAACGAGCGGTTCATCGCCTTGCACATGATGTAGGACAGGTAGGCACCCGAGGAGCCGACCAGCGCACCGGTGACGATCAGCAGGTCGTTGCCGAGCAGGAAGCCGGCCGCGGCCGCGGCCCACCCCGAGTAGCTGTTGAGCATCGACACCACGACCGGCATGTCGCCGCCGCCGATCGAGGCCACCAGATGCCAGCCCAGCAGCAGCGCCAGCACGGTCACCACGATCAGCAGCCACAGCTGCGGGTCGATGACGAACCACACGGTGAGCGCGAAGAACACCACCAGCGCGCCGACGTTGAGCAGGTTCTTGCCGGGCAGCATCATCGGCGCGGATTTCATCCGCGCGGACAGCTTCAGGTTGGCCACGATGGATCCGGTGAACGTCACCGCGCCGATGAACACACCGATGACGACCTCACCGGAGTGGATGCCCAGCATGCCTTCGCCTGCCAGTTGCGCGGCTTCGGCGCCGCCCGGGTCGGCCTCCACGTGCAGATAACCGTTCCAGCCGACCACCACGGCGGCCAGACCGACGAAACTGTGCAGCAGGGCGATCAATTCGGGCATGCCGGTCATTTCCACGAGCTTGGCCCGCCACAGCCCGATCGCGGCGCCGATGGCCATCGCGACGACCAGCAGGCCCAGGCCGAGCGGCTCGATATGGCGGGCGATCGCCAGGGCGATGGTCGCGATCAGCGCCACGGTCATCCCGACGATGCCGAAAGTGATTCCCGCCCGGGCGGTCTCGTGCTTGGACAGCCCGGCCAGGGCCAGGATGAACAGCAGGGCCGCGACGACGTACGCGGCGGTGGCGGCGGTTTCCAGGGTGAACATGGTTCTAGCTCCTCGAGAACATCGCCAGCATGCGGCGTGTCACCGCGAAGCCGCCGAAGATGTTGATGCTGGCCAGCAGGATCGCGACGAAGGCCAACCCGGTGATCAGCGCGCCACCGGAGTCCAGGTCGTGCCCGATCTGCAACAGCGCGCCGACGACGATGATCCCGGAGATCGCGTTGGTCACCGACATCAGCGGGGTGTGCAGGGCGTGGTGGACGTTGCCGATCACGTAGTAACCGATCACGATCGCCAGCGCGAACACCGTCAGGTGCACCTGCAGCGCCGCCGGGGACAGTGCGATGAGCGCGAACACCGCCGCCGCGACGGCGAACGTCAGCCCCAGCCGGCGTCCGGCCGTCATCGGCTTCTTGGCCGGTTTCTGTTCAACCGGGGCGGCGGGGATGGCGGCCGCGGGCGCGGCCGAGACCTGCACCGGGGGCGGCGGCCAGGTGATGGCGCCGTCGCGCACCACCGTCACCGAACGCTGGACCACGTCGTCGAAGTCCAGGTCGAGCCGGCCGTCCTTGTTCGGGGTCAGCAGCTTGAGCAGGTTCACCAGGTTGGTGCCGTAGAGCTGGGACGCCTGGGCCGGCAGCCGCCCGGCGAGGTCGGTGTAGCCGATGATGGTCACGCCGTTGTCGGTCACGATCGCCTGATCCTTGACGGTGCCCTCCACATTGCCGCCGTTGGCCGCAGCCATGTCGACGATCACGCTGCCAGGCTTCATCGACGCGACCATCTCGGCGGTGATGATGCGCGGCGCCGGCCTACCCGGGATCAGCGCGGTGGTGATGATGATGTCGACGTCCTTGGACTGCTCGGCGTACAGCGCCGCCTCGCGGGCCTTGTAGTCCTCGCCCATCTCCTTGGCGTAGCCGGTGGCCGACACCTCGGCCGCCGCCGGGTCCACGGCCAGGTACTCCCCGCCCAGCGAGGCGACCTGGTCGGCCACCTCCGGACGCGGGTCGGTGGCCCGCACGATCGCGCCGAGGCTGCCCGCGGCCCCGATCGCGGCCAGACCTGCCACGCCGGCGCCGACGACGAGCACCTTGGCCGGCGGCACCTTGCCCGCCGCGGTCACCTGACCGGTGAAGAACCGGCCGAACCGGTGGGCGGCCTCGACCACGGCGCGGTACCCGGCGATGTTGGCCATCGAGGACAGCACGTCCAGCGACTGGGCCCGCGAGATGCGCGGCACCGCGTCCATGGCCAGCACGGTGACCGGCCGGGTGGCCAGCTGTTCGAGCAGCTCGGGCTTCAGCGCCGGGGAGATCAGGCTGATCAGCGTCGCGCCGTCGCGCAGCCCGGCGATCTCGGCCGGGGTCGGCGCGTTGACCTTCAGCACGACGTCAGACGACAGCACCTGATACGTCGACTCGACGATTCCCGCCCCGGCCTCGGCGTACGCGTCATCGGAGAAGCTCGCCGCAGCACCCGCGCCGGACTCCACGACCACCTCGTAGCCGAGCTTGATGAGTTGCCCCACCGTCTGCGGGGTCGCGGCGACACGCGTCTCTCCGAGCAGTGACTCTCTCGGTATCCCGATGATCATCGATATCGATCCGATCTAAGCTTTGTCCGGGTGTGTGGACGGAACGCTGGTGCGCACTCCGGCACCGTCCTTCGTTGGACGGATAAAGCTGTCAGTGTAGGAGAGCCCGCACCGCGGCCTGCACCCCCGTCGGCGGGGGCGCCAGAATTTCACTCGTCGTGAGCGCAGCCATTCCCCGATCGTGACGCATCCGTCAATGTCTGCCGGTGTCCGTTTTCGTCGATCTAGCACCCGAGGACGCCGTCGCCCCGGCCCCGGGTACCGACGCCCGCCCGGGCGGGAGCCGCCGGCGCGGTCGCCTCACCCGCGCGGTGCTGCCGCTGCTGTCCGTCGCGGTGTTCGGTGTGCTGTGGCAACTCGCCGCGGCCAGCGAGATCTGGAGCCAGACCTTCGTGCCGTACCCGGCGACGGTGTGGAAGGCGTTCATCGACGTGTCGACGACGCATGACGGAGTCCGCGGCTACGCCGGCTACCTGCTGTGGGAGCACCTGTACATGACGTTGCGCCGCGTGCTCGCCGGCGTCGTCATCGGCGTCGTGCTCGGTGTGCTGCTGGGTCTGGTCATGGGCTCCGTCAGCTGGGTCCGCAGCGTGCTGGAGCCGTGGTTGACCTTCCTGCGGGCGCTGCCGCCACTGGCCTACTTCTTCCTGCTCGTGATCTGGCTCGGCATCGACGAGGCGCCGAAGATCACGCTGCTCGCGCTCGCCGCGCTGCCGCCCGCCGCCGTCGCGACCACGGCCGCCGTCGTTGCGGCCCCCGTCGGATTACAGGAAGCCGCAAGGGCCTTGGGGGCGTCCCGGCGCCAGGTCATCCGCGACGTCGTCGTCCCGTCAGCGCTGCCCGAGACCTTCACTGGAATCCGGCTGGCCGTCGGCATGGCCTACTCGTCGGTGGTGGCCGCCGAACTGTTCAACGGCATCCCCGGAGTCGGCGGATTGGTCAAAGACGCAAGCAATTACAACAACACCCCCGTGGTGCTGGTCGGGATCTTCGCCATCGGGTTCTCCGGTCTGGTGATCGACGGTCTGCTGCGCGCCGTCGAGCGGCGCGCTGTTCCCTGGAGAGGAAAGGTCTAACCGAAAATGAAACTCAAAGCTGCTGTGGTGGTGCTTGTCTCGGCTGTGCTGGTGCTTGCGGGCTGCTCGGTGGGCGGTCAGGGGCAGGACGCGAGTGACCCCGACAAGCCCACCATCCGGATCGGCTACCAGACGTTCCCGAGCGGCGACCTGATCGTCAAGAACAGCAGGTGGCTCGAAGAGGCGTTGCCGGACTACAACATCAAGTGGACGAAGTTCGACTCCGGCGCCGACGTCAACACCGCGTTCATCGCCGACGAACTGGACTTCGGCGCGCTGGGGTCCAGCCCGGTGGCCCGGGGGCTTTCCGCACCGCTGAACATCCCGTACCAGGTGGCGTTCGTCCTCGACGTGGCCGGTGACAACGAAGCTCTGGTGGCGCGCAACGGTTCCGGCATTGACACGATCGCCCAGCTGAGGGGCAAGCGCGTCGGGACCCCGTTCGCGTCCACCGCGCACTACAGCCTGTTGGCCGCACTCGACCAGAACGGGCTGTCCGCCAACGATGTTCAATTGATCGACCTGCAACCGCAGGCCATCCTCGCCGCGTGGGAGCGCGGCGACATCGACGCCGCGTACACGTGGCTGCCGACCCTGGACGAGCTGCGCACGACCGGCAAGGACCTGATCACCAGCCGACAGCTCGCCAAGGCCGGAAAGCCGACGCTCGACCTCGGCGTGGTGTCCAAGGAGTTCGCGCAGGCGCATCCTGACGTCGTCGACATCTGGCGCCGGCACGAGGCCCGCGCGCTCGATCTGATCAAGAACGACCCCGACGCCGCGGCAAAGGCGGTCTCCGCGGAAATCGGTCTGACCCCCGAGGAAACCGCCGGCCAGATCAAGCAGGGCGTGTTCGTGACCCCCGACGAGCTTGCCTCCGCGGAATGGCTTGGGGCCGAGGGAAACCCGGGCAACATTGCGGTCAACCTCCAGAGCGCGTCGCAGTTCCTGGCCGAGCAGAAGCAGATCCCGGCCGCCGCACCGCTGAAGACGTTCCAGGAAGCCATCTACACCAAGGGCCTGCCGGATGTCCTCAACCAGTGACAGCGCGATTCAGATCACGTCGGTCTGGCATCGCTACGGCAGCGGGCGGGACGGGGTCACCGCGCTCGGGCCGGTTGACCTGACCGTCGACCCGGGATCGTTCCTGGTGCTCGTCGGCGCCTCCGGCTGTGGGAAGAGCACGCTGCTGCGACTGCTGGCCGGCTTCGAGCCGCCCAGTCAAGGGTCGGTGCGGGTGGCCGGTGCGCAGCCCACGCCGGGAGTGACGGCGGGCGTCGTGTTCCAGCAGCCCCGGCTGTTCCCGTGGCGCACCGTCGGCGGCAACGTCGACCTGGCGCTCAAGTACGCAAAAGTGCCGCGGGACAAGCGGACCGAGCGCCGTGAGGAGCTTCTCGAGCGCGTCGGCCTCGGCGGCACCGCGGGTCGGCAGATCTGGGAGATCAGCGGCGGGCAGCAGCAGCGCGTCGCGATCGCGCGAGCTCTCGCCGCGGAGACGCCGCTGTTCCTGCTCGACGAACCGTTCGCCGCGCTGGACGCGCTGACTCGGGAACGGTTGCAAGAGGACGTGCGTCAGGTCAGCGCCGAGTCGGGGCGGACGACGGTGTTCGTCACCCACAGCGCCGACGAGGCGGCGTTCCTCGGTTCCCGGATCGTCGTGCTGACGCGCAGGCCGGGCCGGGTGGCTCTGGACATTCCGGTGGACCTGCCGCGGAACGGGGTCGACGCCGACGAACTGCGGCGCTCCCCCGAATACGGTGAACTGCGCGCGGAGGTGGGCCGGGCGGTCAAGGCGGCCGCGGCTTAACCGCGAATCCCGAGTGGCATATCTCGAAACGGCACCGATCGCGCATCGACATCGAATTAGAGGTGCGTCGGATGTGTTGGGCCACGCACGATGTCGATGTGAGCAGGGTGGTCGAACGCGGACTCGCCAGATGTCCGCGATGCGTCGCGGTGGCGGATTACGTCTTCATCGAGTCGGATCGCAACGTCGTGCGCTACGAGGTGCGCTGCCGCAAGTGCGGAGAGTGCTACCGCGAGGACAGCCGGCCGGGCGCGCCGTTGGCGGTCAGCGGCGAAGAGCCGTTGATCCAGTGGCCGCCGGACTGCGAGCCGACCCCGCCGCGCGACTGGCGCGATGAGTTGCGCGGCAAATTATCGGTGGCCACGCAGCGCGGCAAGGCCGAGATGGAGGTCGTGAACAAGCGGGCGCACGACCTCGTGGAGTTCGGGCGGTCGTGGCGCAACGAGCGCCGGTCGGCGCGGAAGGTGGATCAGACCGGGGGATAGGCCGGTGGCGGATACACCCCGCGCAGGATCCACGCGAACCAGTTGATGCCGTATTCGAGCTCGTCGCTCGCGTCGTAATCCGGATTCGGGTCCACCGCGCCACCTCCATCACTTCGGCCACTTCGGCCACGCCACTGCGGCCCGGCGTTTCGAGTCTAGACCCGGGGCGGCCGTGTGAACACAGCCTCGGCCTAAACTGAACCAACCAGTTAGTAGACCGCTGCGGCGGTCCGGCCTGCCTATAGTGAGTCGCCATGTCTGAATCCGTCACGAGCAACGGGATGTCCCGCCGCGAGGAACTGCTGGCCGTGGCCACCAAGCTGTTCGCGGCCCGTGGCTACCACGGCACCCGGATGGATGATGTCGCCGACGCCGTCGGTCTGAACAAGGCGACGGTCTACCACTACTACGCCAGCAAGTCGCTGATCCTGTACGACATCTATAAGGGCGCCGCCGACTTCACGGTGGATGCGCTGCACGACGACCCGAGTGCGTCGGCCCGCGAGACGATTTATCACTTCACCCGCCGGCTGCTGGTCGGTATCGCCAGCGACGTCGAGCGCGCCGCCGTCTACTTCCAAGAGGGCCCCTACATCAGCGAGTGGTTCACCGAGGAACAGGTGGAGTACATCCGGGAGAAGGAGGCGCAGGTCTACGAGCACGTCCGGGACGTGATCGACCGCGGTATCGCCAGCGGCGAGTTCTACGACTGCGACTCCCATGTCCTGGCCCTGGGCTATATCGGGATGACGCTGGGTTCCTACCGCTGGCTGCGCCCGCACGGCCGCCGGACCGCGCAGGAGATCGCGGTGGAGTTCAGCACCGCGCTGCTGCGTGGGCTGATCCGCGACGAGACAGTCCGCCAGGCGTCGCCGCTGGGTGTCGACGTCGACGCGGCGCGGGTGCGGCTCGGCGAAGAACCGAGCTAGCAACTGCGCCATCGCGGGTACCCGGGGCTGGTGACTGTCCGCATCGGCACGTCAGGCTGGGCCTACAACCACTGGCGCAATGTGCTCTACGAATCCGGGCTGCCGACCACGCGGTGGCTCCAGCGGTACGTCGCACACTTCGACACCGTGGAACTCAACGGCAGCTTCTACCGCTGGCCACAGGACGCGCAGTTCACGCGGTGGCGCGATCAGCTGCCGCCGGGCTTCGTGATGGCGGTCAAGGCCGCGCGGGGACTGACCCACGCGCGCCGGCTGCGGTCACCGGAGGTGTGGATCGAACGGCTGGAGCGCGGCTGGCGAGCTCTCGGTGACCGCGCCGGGCCGCTGCTCGTGCAGTTGCATCCCGCGCTGGAGCGAGACGACGCCCGGCTGGAGCACTTCCTTGCCGCGATGCCCGGCCAGATCCCGGTGGCCGTGGAGTTCCGGCACCCCTCGTGGGACGACCCGGCGGTGTACGAACTGCTCGAGAAGCACGACGCGGCCTATGTGGTGATGAGCGGGGCCGGGCTGCCATGCATCCTCAAGGCCACCGCGAGGTTCGTCTACGTGCGCCTGCACGGCCCGGATCCCAACGACATGTACGGCGGTTCCTACAGCCCTGCCGACCTTCGCTGGTGGGCCGAGCGGATCATCGAGTGGGACGCCCAGGGCCGGGACGTGTATGTGTACTTCAACAACGACCTCGGCGGCAACGCGGTGCGCAACGCGTGGGACCTCAAGGCGGAGCTGAGGGGCCGGCCCAACTCGCTATGCTCTGCCGATGCCGTTGGTGAGTAAGACAGTCGAGGTCGCGGCCGCGGCCGAGACGATCATGGCGATCGTCGCGGACTTCGAGAAGTACCCGGAGTGGAACGAGGAGATCAAGGGCTGCTGGGTGCTCGCCCGCTATAACGACGGGCGGCCGAGCCAGCTCCGCCTCGACGTGGTGGTGCAGGGCCAGTCCGGCACGTTCATCACCGCGGTGTACTACCCGGGCGAGAATCAGATCTACACGATGCTGCAGCAGGGTGACCACTTCTCCAAGCAGGAACAGCGGTTCTCGGTGGTGGCCATGGGGCCGACCTCGCTGCTGACCGTCGACCTCGACGTCGAGGTGAAGATGGCCGTCCCCGCCGCGATGGTCAAGAAGGTGATCGCAGACGCGCTCGACTACCTGGCTGGCAACCTGAAGGCGCGCGCCGAACAACTCGCGGCGTCCTAGCCTGCCTGGCCCCACCTGGACCGCGCCACCCGCGGCCACACCTGTCCCATGTTTCCGCTTTTGTCAGAGGTCCACTCGCACTTGTGCTGAGTTTCGCGGAAAGGTGTGACTGATGGGGCGTACGAGGCCACGGGGTCGGCAGGTCCAGGGGGCACAGCGTAGGGAACAGGTGGAGCCGACGCGCCGAACAACGCGCGGCGTCAGCTCCAGAGGCCGACCTGTTCCAGCCATGCGATCAGCCGGTCGAGTCCGTCGGTGAACTGTCCGCGGGTCAGGGCGACGACGGTGTGGACATCCCGCCGGCGCAGGGCCTCGATGAGCTCCGCATGGTTGGCGACGGCCGCCGGCCCCCACGTCTCGTCAAAGGCGAACAGCTGCGGCGGCAGATAACGGGCGGCGTGCAGCAGAAACCACGCCAGCTTGATCCGGCCGCCGGCGCGGTTGAACGCGCGGTGGAACGCGAACTCCGCCGCCGCCACCCGGTCGGCGTCCCGCGATTCGACCGCCGCGGCCAGTCGGTCGTTCAGCCGGGCCAGTTCGTCGATCTGATCGTCGGTGATCCTGCGCGCGGTGGTCGCGGCGAGTTCCTGCGCGATCGTCGACTGCAGCCAGAAGATGTCCTCGATGTCGCGGCGCGACAGCGGCACCACCCGGTGACCCCGGTGCGGCTCCAGCTCGACCATGCCCTCGCCGCGCAGCGTGCGCAGCGCCTCCCGCACCGGGGTGATGCTCACCCCGAGGCGGGCCGCGGTCTCGTCGAGACGGATGAACGTGTCCGGACGCAGCGCACCGGTCATGATCTCGGCGCGCAACCGGGCGGCGACCTGTTCGGAGAGCTGCTCGCGCCGCACCGCACCAGCCCCGGGCGTCCTGGCAGGAGCGTTCATCGCGTCGTCGCCTTTCCGGCCCGTCGGGTCAGCTGTCGGGACAGGTTGTCCTGTCGCCGCCGAGGTCCTAGTGTGACCGGGGCAACAACATGTTTGATCAAATATCATCCGTCCGCAAGTCGTCGATGGAGCAGAGGACGTTGACCGAACCGATCCGACAGCCCGGCCCCGAGACCGAGCAGCCATACCTGGCACGCCGGCAGAACTGGACCAATCAGCTCGCCCGGCATGCGCTGATGCAGCCCGATCAGCCGGCGTTGCGGTTTCTGGGCCACACCACCACGTGGGCTGAGCTGGACCGCCGGGTCAGCAACCTCGCCGGCGCACTGCATCAGCGCGGCGTCGGTTTCGGCGACCGGGTGCTGATCCTGATGCTGAACCGGACCGAGTTCATCGAGGCGGTCCTGGCCACCAACAAGCTCGGCGCCATCGCCGTGCCGGTGAACTTCCGGATGACGCCGGCCGAGATCGCGTTCCTGGTCTCCGACTGCGAAGCCAAGGCCGTCGTCACCGAAGCCGTGCTCGCCGGTGTCGCGACCACGGTCCGTGACCTCGATCCGACACTGGCCACGGTGATCAGCGCGGGAGGCGGCACCGGCGACGACATCCTCGACTACGACGACGTGCTGGCCGAGACCGCGCCGTGCCCGGTGGTGGACCTTCCGAACGACGCGCCCGCGCTGATCATGTACACCTCCGGCACCACCGGACGGCCCAAGGGTGCGGTGCTCACGCACACCAACCTGACCGGGCAGGTGATGACGCTGCTGTTCACCAACGGCGCCGACATCAACCACGACATCGGCTTCATCGGGGTGCCGTTCTTCCATATCGCGGGGGTCGGCAGCATCGTCTCCGGGCTGCTGCTCGGCAGGCCGACCGTGCTCTACCCGGTCGGCGCGTTCGACCCGAACGAACTGCTCGACGTGCTGGAGGCCGAGAAGGTCACCGGCATCTTCCTGGTGCCTGCGCAGTGGCAGGCGGTGTGCGCCGCGCAGAAGGCCAGGCCACGCGACCTCAAGCTCCGGTTTCTGTCCTGGGGCGCCGCGCCGGCCTCGGACACCCTGCTGCGGGAAATGGCCCAGACCTTCCCGGGCGCGCAGATCCTCGCCGCCTTCGGCCAGACCGAGATGTCGCCGGTGACCTGCATGCTGCTGGGCGACGATGCGCTGCGCAAACTCGGGTCGGTCGGCCGGGTGATCCCGACGGTGTCCGCGCGGATCGTCGACGAGAACATGAACGACGTGCCCGTCGGGCAGGTCGGCGAGATCGTCTACCGGGCGCCGACGCTGATGGCGGGCTACTGGAACAACCCCAAGGCCACCGCCGAGGCGTTCGCCGGAGGTTGGTTCCACTCCGGTGACCTGGTCCGTCAGGACGATGAGGGTTACATCTGGGTCGTCGACCGTAAAAAGGACATGATCATCTCCGGCGGCGAGAACATCTACTGCGCGGAAGTCGAGAACGTGCTGGCCGCGCACCCCGACATCGTCGAGGTCGCCGTGATCGGTCGCTCGCACGAGAAGTGGGGTGAGGTTCCCGTTGCTGTGGCGGTGCTGCGGAGTTCGCTGGGAACAACCACGCAGACGAGCCTGACGCTGGCCGATCTGGAAGGGTTCCTCAACGAGCGGCTGGCGCGCTACAAGCACCCGAAGGCCCTCGAGATCATCGATGCGCTTCCGCGCAACCCTGCCGGTAAGGTGCTCAAGACGGAGCTGAGAACACGCTTCGGCGCGGGCGAATCTGTTGACGCCGGCGAAAGTTCTACTCCGGCAACGATTTCAGCTGCGGCCCAGCGGGATTAGCGGCGGGGAGAACCATTTGCTTACGGATGGGGGGTCAATCCCCCGGATGCGGTACGCGGTGCCCACGCCATCGTGTACAGTCCTGAGACCTGTCTTACTACCGACCGGTAGGGAGACTGCGCTCACAAGATCGGGGACGGGGCTGGAAGGGAGCGTTCGACAGATGCTGCCGGTGCGCTACGCCAGCTGTCAGTGCGTCGCGGGAGCCGCTCGGTGACGACCAGTTCGAACCTGACCGGTTACGTACGCGATCAGGTCAGACCGGGGTTGGAGGCCGTCGGCGGCTTCGTGCGCATGTGCGTGCTCGTCGGAAAGGCCTCGCTGCGGCCGCCGTTCCAGTGGCGGGAGTTCATCCTGCAGAGCTGGTTCCTGATGCGGGTGGCGTTCCTGCCCACGCTGGCGGTGTCGATCCCGCTGACCGTGCTGCTGATCTTCACACTGAACATCCTGCTCGCCGAGTTCGGCGCGGCCGACGTGTCCGGCGCCGGCGCGGCCATCGGCGCGGTCACGCAGCTGGGACCGCTGGTGACCGTGCTCGTGGTGGCCGGTGCCGGCTCGACCGCGATCTGCGCCGACCTGGGCGCCCGCACGATCCGCGAGGAGATCGACGCGCTCGAGGTGCTCGGCATCGACCCGATCCACCGGCTCGTGGTGCCCCGCGTGATCGCGTCGACGTTCGTCGCGATCCTGCTCAACGGCGCGGTGATCACCGTCGGCCTGGTCGGCGGCTTCATCTTCGGCGTCTACCTGCAGAACGTCTCCGCCGGCGCCTACGTCTCGACGCTGACCCTGATCACCGGCCTGCCCGAGGTGCTCATCTCGATCATCAAAGCCGCCACGTTCGGCCTGATCGCCGGCCTGGTGGGCTGCTACCGCGGGCTGACCGTCGCCGGCGGCGCCAAGGGCGTGGGCACCGCGGTCAACGAGACCCTGGTGCTGTGCGTGATCGCGCTCTTCGCGGTCAACGTCGTGCTGACCACCATCGGTGTCCGATTCGGAACGGGGAGCTGACGTGACGAACACCGCCGCAGTCCTGCGCTCCCGCTTCCCCCGCGGGGTCGCCACAGCCGAGAAACTGGCCGGCGCCCCGGCCCGCGGCCTCGATTCGATGGGCCACGTCGCGGTGTTCGTCATCACCGCGATCGGCTCCATCGGGCATGCGCTGCGCTACTACCGCCGCGAGATGTTGCGGCTGATCGCCGAGATCGGCATGGGCACCGGCGCGATGGCGGTGATCGGTGGCACCGTCGCGATCGTCGGCTTCGTGACGTTGTCGGGCTCGTCGCTGGTCGCGATCCAGGGCTTCGCGTCGCTGGGCAACATCGGGGTGGAGGCGTTCACCGGATTCTTCGCCGCGCTGATCAACGTGCGCATCGCCGCGCCGGTGGTGGCCGGGCAGGCGCTGGCCGCGACGGTCGGCGCCGGCGCCACCGCGGAACTCGGCGCCATGCGCATCAGCGAGGAGATCGACGCGCTCGAGGTGATGGGCATCAAGTCGATCTCGTACCTGGTGTCGACGCGCATCATGGCCGGCTTCGTCGTCATCATCCCGCTCTACGCGATGGCGATCATCATGTCGTTCCTGTCGGCCCAGGTGACCACGACGGTGTTCTACGGACAGTCCGTCGGTACCTACGAGCACTACTTCCGCACGTTCCTGCGCCCCGACGACGTGTTCTGGTCGTTCATCCAGGCCGTCATCATCTCGGTGATCGTGATGCTCAACCACTGTTACTACGGCTTCTACGCCAGCGGCGGCCCGGTCGGCGTCGGCGAGGCCGTGGGGCGGTCGATGCGCGCGTCGCTGGTCGCGATCGTGGTCGTGGTGCTGCTGGCCTCGTTGGCGCTCTACGGCGTCGACCCGAACTTCAACCTGACGGTGTAGCGCGATGACTGCACCCGTGAACACCCGACGTCAGCCGCCGTACAAGCTCGCCGGCGCGATACTGGCACTGCTCGCCGTCATCGCGGTGGTGCTGGTGTACCTGCAGTTCCGCGGCGAGTTCCTGCCCCGCACGCAGCTGACGATGATCTCCGCCCGCTCCGGCCTGTCGATGGACCCGGGCGCGAAGGTCACCTACAACGGCGTCCAGATCGGCCGGGTCGGCAACGTCGACGCCACGACCGTCGACGGGGAGCCCCGCGCCAAGATCCTCCTTGAGGTCGACCCGAAGTACCTCGACCTGATCCCGCGCAACGTCGAGGCGAACATCAGCGCCACCACGGTGTTCGGCAACAAGTACGTGTCGTTCACGACGCCACCCAACCCGCAGTCGGAACGGATCTCGGCCTCCGACGTCATCGACGTCACGTCGGTGACGACCGAGTTCAACACCCTGTTCGAGACCGTCGTCGAGGTGGCCGGCCAGGTCGATCCGATCAAGCTGAACCAGACGCTGACCGCGACCGCGCAGGCTCTCGACGGGCTCGGCGACCGGTTCGGCCAGTCGATCGTCGACGGCAACGAGATCCTCGCCGACATCAATCCGCAGATGCCGCAGATCCGCCGCGACAACCAGCTGCTCGCCGACCTCGGCGAGGTCTACGCCGATGCCGCACCGGACCTGTTCGACGGCCTGCAGAACGCGGTGACCACCGCCCGCACCCTCAACGCACAGCGCGGTGACGTCGATCAGGCCCTGATGGCCGCCGTCGGATTCGGCAACACCGGCGGCGACGTCTTCGAGCGCAGTGCGCCGTTCCTGGTGCGCGGCGCCGCGGATCTGGTGCCCACCTCGGCACTGCTGGACAAGTACAGCCCGTCGTTCTTCTGCATGTTCCGCAACTACCACGACGTCGAGCCGAAGATCAGCGCCGCGCTGGGCGGCAACGGCTACTCGCTGAAGACCCACTCCGAGGTGCTGGGCCTGGGCGCGGGCAACGCGTACGTCTATCCGGACAACCTGCCGCGCGTCAACGCCAAGGGCGGCCCGGGCGGACGGCCGGGCTGCTGGCAGCCCATCACGCGGGACCTGTGGCCGGCGCCGTTCCTGGTGCTCGACACCGGCGCGTCGATCGCCCCCTACAACCACATGGAACTCGGCCAACCGCTGCTCACCGAGTACGTCTGGGGACGCCAAGTCGGGGAGCACACGATCAACCCATGAAAATCACCGGTACAGCGATCAAACTCGGCGCCTTCTCGCTGGTGCTGCTCATGTTCACCGCGATCATCATCGTGGTCTTCGGTCAGATGCGCTTCGACCGCACCACCGGCTACTCGGCGGTCTTCTCCAGCGCCAGCGGTCTGCGGCCCGGGCAGTTCGTCCGAGCCTCGGGCGTCGAAGTCGGCAAGGTCAAGGGTGTCGAGCTGATCGAGAACGGCTCCAAGGTCAAGGTCGACTTCAGCGTGGACCGGTCGCTGGAACTGTTCGACGAGACCAGGGCCTCGATCCGGTACCTGAACCTGATCGGCGACCGCTATCTGGAGCTTTCGCGCGGTGAGAGCAACACCAGAATGGCTGCGGGCGGGACGATCCCGATCGAGCGGACCCAGCCGGCGCTCGACCTGGACGCGCTGATCGGCGGCTTCCGCCCGGTGTTCCAGTCCCTGGAGCCGGAGAAGGTCAACACCATCGCGCAGTCGATCATCACGGTCTTCCAAGGGCAGGGCGGCACCATCAACGACATCCTCGACCAGACGGCGTCGCTGACCGCGGCGCTGGCCGACCGGGACCAGGCCATCGGCGAGGTGATCAACAACCTCAACACGGTGCTGGACACCACGGTGCGCCACCAGCAGGAGTTCGACGACACGGTGAAGAACTTCGAGGTGCTCATCACCGGACTGAAGAATCGTGCGGATCCGATCGCCGGCTCGGTGGCCGACATCAGCGACGCCGCCGGCACGATCAGCGACCTGCTCGCCGACAACCGGCCCCTGCTGCAGAGCACGGTCAGCAAGCTGGAGATCCTGAACCAGCCCCTGGTCGAACGGCGCGACGAACTCAACAACCTGCTGGTGCAGGTCCCCGACGCGCTGGCCATCATCGGCCGGTCGGGCGGTGTGTACGGTGACTTCTTCAACTTCTACGCCTGCGATGTCTCCTTGAAGCTCAACGGATTACAGCCGGGCGGGCCGGTCCGCACCGTGAAGGTCTGGAGCCAGCCCTCGGGTAGGTGCACGCCGAAATGAGAGTCCTGGAGGGTTCCAACCGCATCCGCGGCGGGTTGATGGGCATCATCATCCTGGTCATCGTCATCGGCGTCGGTCAGAGTTTCGCGAGCGTACCGATGCTGTTCGCCACGCCGACCTACTACGCCGAGTTCACCGACACCGGCGGCATCAACACCGGAGACAAGGTCAGGATCGCCGGTGTGGACGTCGGCACGGTGCGCTCACTGGAGATCGACGGCGACCGGGTGCGAATCGGCTACAACCTGGGCGGGACCGAGATCGGCACCGAGAGCCGGGCGGCGATCCGCACCGACACGATCCTGGGCCGGCGCAACCTCGAGATCGAGCCGCGTGGTTCAGACCCGTTGCGCGCCAACGATGTACTGCCGGTCGGGCAGACCACCACGCCGTACCAGATCTACGACGCGTTCTTCGACGTCAGCAACAACACCGCCGGCTGGGACACCGAGACGGTCCGCGATTCGCTGAACGTGCTATCCGAGACCATCGACCAGACCTATCCGCACCTGAGCGCGGCGCTCGACGGGGTGGCCCGGTTCTCCGACACGATCGGAAAGCGCGACGACCAGATCAAGCAGCTGCTGGCCAACGCCAACAAGGTGGCCGGGGTTCTCGGCAACCGCAGCGAACAAATCAACCAGCTGTTCGTCAACGGGCAGACACTGCTCGCCGCGATCAACGAGCGCAACTACGCGGTGAGCCGGCTGCTCGAAAACGTCGACACGTTCTCGGCCCAGGTGAAGGGCTTCATCGACGACAACCCGAACCTCAACCGTGTGCTCGAGCAGCTGCGGGTGATCACCGACGTGCTGGCCGAGCGCAAGCTCGACCTCGCCGACACGCTGTCGTCGCTGTCGAAGTTCATGGTGTCGCTGGGTGAGGCGCTCGCCTCGGGCCCGTACTTCAAGGTCATGCTGGTCAACCTGGCGCCGTACTGGATCCTGCAGCCGTTCGTGGACGCCGCGTTCAAGAAGCGCGGGATCGACCCGCAGGAGTTCTGGCGCAACGCCGGCCTGCCCGCATTCCGGTTCCCCGACCCCAACGGTGTCGGTTTCGAGAACGGCGCACCGCCGCCCGCCCCGACGCCGATCGAGGGAACCCCGGAGAACCCGGGGCCCGCGGTGCCGCCGGGATCCCCGTGCTCGTACACCCCGCCCGCCGACGGCCTGCCGACACCCGGCAACCCGCTGCCGTGCGCGGGTCTGACCCAGGGTCCGTACGGTCCGGTGCCCGGCGGGTACCCGCCGCCCAACGTCGCCACGTCGGAACCGAACATCCATGGGCCGCAACCGTCTCCGGGTGTTCCGGCCGCGGCGATCCCCGGCCAGCTGTCCCCTGACGTCCCGGGGGTGCGGCCTCCGCTGCCGCCCGCGCCGCCGGGGGCACGCACCGTGCCGCTGGAACCGCAGCCGTCACCGCCGGACTTCACCCCCGGCATCGCGCCGTTGCCGCCGGCCCTGACCGGACCGCCGCCACCACCCGGGCCCGGCCCGGCTCCCGCCCCCGCGGGCCAGCCAGTGCTGCCAGGTAATCCGCCGTTCCTCCCACCGGGATCGCAAGGGTAGGGGGTCGAGAAACGATGTCGACAGTCTTCAACGTCCGAAACCTCAAGGGACCCGGAGCGGCCCGCACGTTCATCATCGGCGCGATCGTGATCGTGCTCGTGATCATCGCGGCGCTCCTGGGCTGGAACCTGTACAAGAAGGCGACCACCAAGACCGCGGTCGCCTACTTCACCCAGACGCTGGCGATCTATCCCGGTGACAAGGTCCAGATCATGGGCGTGCAGGTCGGGACGATCGACAAGATCGAGCCCGCCGGCGACAAGATGAAGGTCACCTTCCACTATGAGAACAAGTACAAGGTGCCCCAGGATGCGACCGCGTCGATCCTGAACCCGAGCCTGGTGGCGTCGCGCACGATCCAGCTGTCCCCGCCCTACACCGGCGGCCCGGTGCTCGAAGACGGCGCCGTGCTCGACCTCGACCGCACCCAGGTGCCGGTCGAGTACGACGATCTGCGCGACTCGATCAGCAGGTTGCTGACTGATCTGGGCCCGACCCCCCAACAGCCGAAGGGCCCGTTCGGCGACATCATCGAGTCGGCGGCCGACGGCTTCGCCGGCAAGGGTGAACAGCTGAACAAGACCCTGAACAACCTGTCGGAGGCGCTGTTCGCGCTCAACGAGGGCCGCGGGGACTTCTTCAGCGTGATCAAGAGCCTGGCGATGTTCGTCAACGCGCTGCATCGCAGCGATCAGCAGTTCGTCGCGCTGAACAACGACCTCGCGCAGTTCACCAGCGCGTTCACCGACACCGACCGCGAGGTGGCCAACGCGCTGCAGGATCTGAACGAATTGCTCACCACCACAAGGAATTTCGTCAACGAGAACGGTGAGGTGCTGGCGCACGACGTGCAGAACCTGGCCGATGTGACCAACGCGATCCTGCAGCCCGAGCCGCGTGACGGCTTGGAGACCGCGCTGCACGCGTACCCGAACGTGGCCGCGAACCTGATGAACATCTCATCGCCGAACGCCGGCGGCATCGTGACCTTGCCGGTGATCTCGAACTTCGCCAACCCGATGCAGTTCCTGTGCAGCGCGATCCAGGCGGGCAGCAGGCTGGGCTACCAGGATTCGGCGGAGCTGTGCGCGCAGTACCTCGGGCCGATCCTCGACTCGATCAAGTTCAACTACCTGCCGTTCGGCGCGAATCAGCTGCAGACGGCGATGACGCTGCCCAAGCAGATCGCCTACTCCGAGGAGCGACTGCGCCCGCCGCCGGGATACAAGGACACCACCGTGCCGGGCATCTTCTCGCGCGACACCTTGTTCTCGCACGGCAACCACGAGCCCGGCTGGATCGTCGCTCCCGGCATGCAGGGCGTCGAGGTGCAGCCGTTCACCAAGAACATGCTGACCCCGGAGTCGCTCGCCGAGCTGATGGGCGGCCCGGACATCGTGCCGCCGCCGGCTCCGCCGGCGTTCGGCACCACCCGCGGCGGCAACCTGCCCGGCCCGCCGAACGCGTTCGACCAAAACAACCCGCTGCCGCCGCCGTGGTACCCGCAGCCCGGCCCGCCGCCGGCGCCCGCACCCGGTGTCGTCCCGGGCAATCCGGCTCCGGTGAGCGCCCCGGCCGCGCCGGCGGCGCCCGCGCCCGCAGCGCCGTCCGGTCCGCTGTTGCCGGCCGAGGCAGGAGGCTGATCGCGATGAAGAAGTGGACCACACTGGTGCGCCGCTCCGTCGCGCTGTCGGCGGCCGCGCTCGTGCTCACGTCGTGCGGGTCGTGGAAGGGCATCTCGAATGTGCCGTTGCCGGGCGGACCCGGCACCGGTTCGGAGCGCACCACCATCTACGTCCAGATGCCGGACACGCTCGCGCTGAACGTGAACAGCCGGGTGCGGGTGGCCGACGTCTACGTCGGCCGGGTGCGTTCCATCGAGCTGCGGAACTGGGTCGCCACCCTGACCTTGGATCTGGAGCCGAACATCGCGCTGCCGAAGAACACGCTGGCCAAGATCGGACAGACCAGCCTGCTCGGTTCCCAGCACGTTCAGCTGGACCTGCCGCCGGACCCGTCGCCGCGCAAGCTCGAGACCGGCGACACGATCCCGCTGCAGAACGCGTCGGCGTTCCCGACCACCGAGCGGGTGCTGGCCAGCATCGCGTCGATCCTGACCGGCGGTGGGGTGGCGAACCTGGAGACGATCCAGACCGAGGTCTACAACGTACTTAACGGCCGAGCCGATGAGATCAGGACCTTCCTCGGCCAGCTCGACACGTTCACCGCCGAGCTGAACCAGCAGCGCGCGGACATCACGCGGGCCATCGACTCGACGAACCGGCTGCTGTCGATCGTCGCCCAGCGCAACGAGACCCTCGACGCGGTGCTGACCGAGTTCCCGCCGCTGATCCAGCATTTCGCGGAGACCCGGGATCTGTTCGCCGACGCCGTCGAATCGCTCGGCCGCATCAGCAACGCCGCCGTAGACACGCTCGAGCCGGCCAACGACGACATCAGGACCAATCTGGCCAACCTGCAGCGGCCGCTGCGCGAGCTGGGCAAGTCCGGGCCGTACCTGCTCGGCGCGCTGAAGGTGTTCCTCACCGCGCCCTACAGCATCGAGAACGTGCCCAAGGCGATCCGCGGCGACTACATCAACGTGTCGCTGATGGTCGATCTGACGTTGTCGGCGATCGACAACGGGTTCTTCTCCGGCACCGGCGTCTCGGGCATGCTGCGCGCGCTGGAGCAGGCGTGGGGTCGTGACCCGAACACGATGATCCCGGATGTGCGCTTCACACCGAACCCGAACTCGGCGCCGAACGGGCCTCTCATCGAGAGGAGTGAGTGAGCGATGCTGACCCGCTTCGTCAAGATCCAGCTGATCATCTTCACGATCCTCACCGTGGTCGCGCTGGGCGTGCTCGGGATCTACTACCTGCGCCTGCCCAGCCTCGCCGGGCTCGGCGAGTACAAGCTGTACGCGCAGCTGGAGCGCTCCGGCGGCCTGTACCCGACCGGCAACGTCACCTACCGCGGCACCCAGATCGGCAAGGTCACCGAGGTCGAGCCGACCGAGACCGGCGCGCGGGTGACGATGAGCATCGGCAACGAGTACAAGATTCCCGCCGATGTAAGCGCCAACGTGCACTCGGTGTCGGCGATCGGTGAGCAGTACCTGGACCTGGTCTCCGAGAGTGGCACCGACCAGTACCTCAGCCCAGGCCAGACCATCACCGAGAGCTCGGTCCCGGCCGAGGTGGGTCCGGCGCTGGACGCCGCCAACAAGGGCTTGGCGGTGCTGCCGAAGGAGAAGATCGACGCGCTGCTCACCGAGACGGCGACCGCGGTCGGCGGGCTGGGTCCCGCGCTGCAGCGGCTCGTCGACTCGACGACGAACGTCGCCGAGGGGTTCCGCGACAACCTGCCCCAGGTCAACGACATCATCAACAACGCCGCCCCGATCCTGGAGAGCCAGGTGACCTCCGGAGACGCGATCGAGCAGTGGTCGCGCAACCTCAACGTCATCGCCGCCCAGGCCGCCGAGCAGGATCCCGCGCTGCGCAGCGGCCTGCAGCAGGCCGCGCCCACCCTGGATCAGGTGACCACGGTGTTCAGCGACGTGCGGGATTCGCTGCCCCAGACGCTGGCGAATCTGGCCGTGGTCAACGACATGCTCAAGCGGTACAACAAGGGCATCGAGCAGACGCTGGTGATCTACCCGCAGGGCGGGTCCCTGCTGCAGATGGGATCGATCTTCGAGGACGGCGGTCTGCTCCACTTCGGTCTGTCGATCAACCAGCCGCCGCCGTGTCTGACCGGCTTCCTGCCGGCCTCGGAATGGCGCTCGCCGGCCGACACCAGCACGGCGCCGCTGCCGTCCGGCACCTACTGCAAGATCCCGAAGGACTTCCAGGGCAACGTGGTGCGCGGCGCCCGCAACTACCCGTGCGCCGACGTGCCGGGCAAGCGGGCGGCGACGCCGAAGGAGTGCCGCAGCGACGAGCCCTACGTGCCGCTGGGCACCAACCCCTGGTACGGCGACCCGAACCAGATCCTGCCGTGCCCGGCCCCCGGTGCGCGGTGCGACCAGCGGGTGGCCCCGGGGCAGGTGATCCCGGCGCCGTCGGTGAACAACGGGATGAACCCGCTGCCTGCCGATCAACTGCCCCCACCGCAGTCGGCCGCGCCGAGCAGCGATCCGGTCAGCCGGCCGGGCTCGGGTACGGTCAGGTGCAGCGGTCAACAACCCAACCCGTGCACCTACACTCCTGCGCAGGGGCCGCCCGGCACCACCGCTGGGTACAGCCCGAGCAGTGGCGAGGTGGTGGGGCCTGACGGTGTCAGGTACAACGTGAGCAATTCGAGCAACCCAGGAGACGACGGATGGAAGGAGATGCTGGCACCAGCCGGCTGATCCCCGACCCCGGAACCGGCACCGTTGTCGACGCGTCACCCCAGGAGCAGTCCTCGGCCGAGCTCCGCAGGCCGTCGCGGCTGGGCAACGGTTGGGCTGCGACGATCTGCGTGGTGCTGCTGCTGCTCGCCGGCGGCGGCATCGCCGCAGGTGTGCTGGCGCTGCGTGCCAATGAACGCGCTGCCGAGATCGCACGCTCCGACGAGGCCGCGCTGCAGGCCGCCAAGGAGTGTGTCGCGGCCACCCAGGCGCCGGACACCGCCGCGATGACGGCCGCGCAGTCCAGGATCCTGGAGTGCTCCACCGGTGAGTTCGGGGTGCAGGCCGGGTTGTTCGGCAGCGTGATCGCCGAGGCGTATCAGGCGGCCAACGCGACGGTCGCGGTCGACGACCTGCGGGCCGCCGTCGAGCGGCGCAACGACGACGGCACGGTCAACGTGCTGGTCGCGGTGCGCGTCAGGATCTCCAACTCCGAAGCCGCCGACCAGCGGGTCGGGTACCGGCTGCGCGCGACGATGGCGTTCGACGAGGGGCGCTACCGGATCTCCAGGCTGGACCAGGTCAACTCGTGACGGCGGTGCTGAACACGACCCCGACCGTCCCCGCGCAGGAACCGACCGCGCAGGTGCCGCTGGCCTCGTGGCCGGCCCGGGCGGGTGCGCTGGCGGTCGACACGCTGCCCGCGCTCGGCGTGATGGCCACGGGCGCGCTGCTGGCGTTGACCGCGCCGTCCGACGGCTGGGCCCGGTGGGTGTTCACCGCCGTCGCCGCGCTGGCGTTCGTGTTGGTGGTGGTCAACCGGGTGGTGTGGCCGGCGCTCAGAGGATGGACGCTGGGGCGGGCGCTGTTCGGTATCGCGGTGCGCGGCCCCGACGGCGGCGCCGTAGGGGTTTCGCGGCTGGCCGCGCGCGAGGTCGCGCATCTGCTGGACACCGCCGCGCTGTGCATCGGTTGGTTGTGGCCGCTGTGGGACCGGCGGCGGCGCACCTTCGCCGATCTGCTGGCGCGAACCCAGGTTCTTCGCGTCGAGCGGCCGCACCGCGACATGCGCCGGCTGGTGGCCACGGTCCTGGTCGCGTCGGCCGCGGTGTCGGTCGCGGTGGCAGGTCTGGGTAATGCGGTGCTGTACCGCCAGGAACGGGCGCTGGACACCGCCCGGGAGCAGGTCGCCGCGCAGGGACCGCGCATTGTCGAGCAGATGCTGAGCTACGGCGCGGACACCATGATCGATGACTTCGCCAGGGCGCAGGCGCTGACCACCGACGGGTACCGGCCGCAGCTGATCGCCCAGCAGCAGGCGGTGCAGGGCGGCGGCGCGACCAGCAACGAGTACTGGGCCGTCAGCAGTGCGGTGCTGACCGATCCCCCTGTCACCGCGGGCCGGGTGTCGATGCTGTTGGCGATGCAGGGCCAGCGCGGCAACAATCCCGAGGACATGAAGTTCATCACCGCGACGGTCCGGGTCGACTTCGAGAAGTCGAGCGACGGACAGTGGAAGGTGGCGAACCTGACCGTGCTGAAGAAGCCGCTGATGAATGTGCCGGGCCAGTGAGCCCGGTACGCAGGATCGCCGCCGACGCCGACGATCACGACGGCGGAGCCGCCGAGCGCACCGTCGCCGACGACTATTTCCGCGTCGAACCCAAAGCGCCTGTCCGGTGGGGGCTTCCGCTGGTGTCGGTACTTGCCGCGCTGGTCGTGGTCGCGGCCATCGCCGCCGCCACGTTCATGCTCGTCCGCCAGCTCGACGACCGCCGGGAGGCGGTCAACGAGGCCTCGGCGCTGGGTTACACCAGCGAGTTCATGGTGATGTACACCAGCCTGGACCCGTTCAACGCCAACGACTACGCCGATCGCGTCGCCGCCCAGGCCACCGGCGAGTTCGCCAAGAACTTCGCAGACCGGCTCAACGAGATCCTGGTACAGGTGGCCCGGTCGGAGCCGAGCACCGGTGAGGTGCTGGCCGCGGGAGTGCAGCGCTGGAACGACGACGGAAGCGCCGACGTGCTGATCGCGACCAAGGTCACCTCGAAGAGCCCGGACGGGAAGTCGACGGTCGAAAGCGGAAGCCGTTGGGTCGCAACGACGATCAAGGAGGGACAGCAGTGGAAGATCAGCAACCTGGTTCAGGTGATCTGACCACCGGGGACCTCGCGCAGCCGTCACGGCGACGCTTCTTCGGCCGCAACCCGAAGGCCCGGCCGCCCGCCGGACAGGAATCGCCTGCCACCGAGGCGGCTGCTGTGGAATCGCCTGCCGCAGAGGCACCGAGGACCCCCGTCGGCAAGGCGCGCAGAACAGTGAAACCGCAACCGGCGCAAGCCGAATCAGCGCCCGAGCCCGACACCGACGCCACTGACGCGCCGTCCGAGATCGAGCCGGCGCCCGACGCCGAGACCCAGCCCGAACCCTCGCCGGACACTCAGCCCGGCGACGTGGTGCTGGTACCGCACCGGCCGGCCGGCCGCCGCGCGCTGATCGCGGCGGCAGCCGCCTCGGTCGTATTCGTCGGCGCCACCGGCTTCGCCGCGGCCACGGTGCAGCCGTACCTGTCCGAGCAGGCGCTGTATGAGACCAAGCTGACCATCGCGCGCACGGCGACCGATGCGATCACCACGCTGTGGACCTACAGCCCTGACGACATGGCCACCCTCGCCGACCGGGCCTCGGTGTTCCTGTCCGGTGATTTCGCCGCGGAGTACCGCCGCTACATCGACGCGATCGTCGAACCGAACAAACAGGCCCAGGTCACCAACACCACCGAGGTGATGGGCGCGGCCGTGGAATCGGTTTCCCCGCAGTCGATTCCGACCGAGGCCACCGCACTGGTCTACACGAACTCGGTGGCCACCAGCCCGGTGACCAAGAACATCCCGTCGCTGCGCTACCTCTCCTACCGGCTGACCATGCAGCGCGACGGCGGCGACTGGCGCATCACCCGGATGTCGACCATCACGTCGTTCGATCTGACGCCGCAGCTGTAACGTCCGCCGTGGCCCTGAAATCGCCGGTCTCGCGACGTCAGACGGTCACCGCTCTGCTGCTGCTCACCTTCACCACCGGTCTGATCGACGCGGTCAGCGTGCTCGTGCTCGGGCACGTGTTCGTCGCGAACATGACCGGCAACGTGATCTTCCTGGGGTTTTGGTTTGTTCCGCATTCCGGCGTCGACCTGACCGCGGCGATCGTCGCGTTCGTCGGGTTCGTGCTGGGCACCATCATCGGGGGACGGCTGTCGCGGCATCTGGACGCCGACGTGCGGATGTGGCTGACCACCGCGCTCGGCCTCGAGGTGGTGCTGCTCGCGCTGCTGGCGATCCTGGCCGGCGCCGGGGTGCTGGACTACCGGGACGACACCAAACTCATCCTGATCGCCGGGCTCGCAGTGACCTTCGGATGCCAGAACGCGACCGCGCGCCAGTTCGGCATCCAGGAACTGTCGACGACGGTGCTGACGTCGACCATCGTCGGACTCGGCTTCGACAGCCGGCTGGCCGGCGGCACCGGCGAGGGGGAGAAGCTGCGCTACGGCGTGGTCGCGACGATGTGCGCCGGGGCGGTGGTCGGCGCAACGCTGACCCGGTTCACCGTCGCCCCGATCATCGGGCTGGCCGCTGCGATCGTCGCCGTCAGCGCCGCGATCTTCTGGTTCGGCCGCGGCGGTGAAGCGTGAACCGGCGGTTCGTCAAACGGAATCCAGCTGCGCCGCAGGGCTTTTTCGCGTGCGAGGCCGCGGGGCTGGGGTGGCTCGCCGACGCCGACGGCGGAGTGCCGTGTGCCCGTGTGCTCGCCGTCGCAGAGGATTCCCTGACCCTGGAACGGGTGACCACGACGGCGCCCAGCCGGGCCGCGGCCCGCGAGTTCGGCAGCCGGCTGGCGCGCACCCACGAGGCCGGAGCCGACGCGTTCGGCGCCCCGCCGCCGGAATGGAGCGGACCGGGTTTCTTCGGCCCGCTGCAGCACCCGCTGCCGATGGAGTACGGGCGCGACGGCGCCTGGGGTGTGTTCTACGCCGAGCGCCGGCTGGCGCCGATGGCCGCGCGCGCCGAGCTGGACCCGAACACCGCGGCAGCCGTCGGTGACGTCGTACAGCGTTGCCGCGCAGGTGAATTCGACGACGGAGAGCCGCCAGCGCGGCTGCACGGGGATCTCTGGAGCGGCAACGTGCTGTGGAGCGCCGACGGGGTGGTGCTGATCGATCCGGCCGCGCACGGTGGACATCGCGAGACCGATCTGGCGATGCTGGCGCTGTTCGGATGCTCGTACTTCGACGACGTGCTCGACGCGTACCAGCAGCACCGGCCCCTGCGGGCCGGCTGGCGCGACCGGGTCGGGCTGCATCAGCTCTACCCGCTGCTGGCCCATGTGGTGCTGTTCGGATCCGGCTATCTGGCCCAGACCCGGACCGCTGCGCGCAGCATCAGTTGAACGCCAGCCAGGCCGGCTGAGCCCGCTCGCGCGAATCGCACAGCACCGCCATGGTGTCGCACGAACCACGGGGTGCGCCGGCACCGGCCCACATGCCACCGGTGTCGCGGCGCAGCACGATCGCCGACGATCCGCCTCCGTCGAGCAGCACCGCGGTGTCGCTGCCCAGCCCGCGGAACAGGTCCTGGATCTGGTCGGGGGTGTAGCTTCCGCCCTGGAACACGTACATCTCGTCGCGGTCCTTGACGTAGGCGATCGCGGTGCGGGCCGCGCTCGGCCCCGGGTCGTTGAGCTGACCGGTCTCGCCGGGGGCCAGCAGCCCGATGCCGGCCACGGCGACGAACCGGGTGCCCTGGTCGATCAGCCTGCTCACCACCGGTGTCGCGGCGTCGAAGTCATCGTCGTGGCGGGGCGGGACGACGAACGGCGCGCCCTTGACCGGCAGGATCATCGTCGACAGCGCCATCCAGTGCTCGTTACCGCCGGAGAGGCCCTGCTTGCCCGCGTAGGCCAGCGTGCCGGTCACCGCGGCGTTGGTCCGGCCCAGGCCTCGCGTGTTGTCGACGTAGGCGCCCAGTGGCGAACTGCAGCCGGTGCTCTTCCAGGAGCCGCCCTGCTGACCGCGCACGTCGAAGAAGTTCGCGTTGATGGCGATGGTCGGCTGGCCGAGGGCGTGCCACGCCTCGAGCGGGGTGTAGATTTCCGAGGCCTGCCACAGCCCCTCGCCGGTCCGTGCCCGCGGATCACGTTCGCAGCGGGCCTGATAACCGGTGTGCGAGTCGGCGAGCAGGCGCGGCGCCAGCCGCTGTGAGGCGCCCTTGATGACCATCAGCCGGCCGCCGTTGTTCAGCTCGTACCAGTTCCCCGCCGCGTTGAGCATCGGCGCCGGGAACCCGCCGCCGAAGTTGTACACCAGATACGAACCGCGGGTGTTGGCGATCGCGCCGGCCAGCAGTTCCCGCGCGTCGGCCGCCCTCGCAAGGGGCGCCGTCGTCGCGGCCGCCACCACCACGCACATCACCACCGAGCACATCAGCACCGCGAGCGCATACCGCGCCGCGGCGAGAAGGCGCCGCATGTTTGCGGTGGGCATCGGCACCGGCGACTCCTTTCGGCACAGCGGACACGGCTCACTGAGAGTAATCCCACCAGAAACAGTGTCAACTTTCGTCACGACTGCATCACAGGAAGGTTCCGAGCTGGTCGCCGCGGTCTTTGCTGAGGGCCTCGCCGTGGTTATGTTGGCGGATGACGCACCGGACGACCGGGTACCCGGATGACATGTCTACCGTGACTCGTACCTTCACCGTCAGTCCGCCACCGCAGGTCGTCGTCGACTACCTCAAGGACTTCGAACACGCCGAACAGTGGGATCCCGGTACCCGCCGCTGCGAGCGCATCGACACCGGACCCGTCGTCGAGGGCGCATTCTGGCACAACGTGTCGAAAATCCTGGGGGTCACCGCCGAACTGACCTACAAGCTCGAAGAACTCACGCCCAGCAGGGTGGTATTTGTCGGAGAGAACCAGTCGTCGCGGACCATCGACACGATCACCGTCGACGCGCGAGGTTCGGGGTCGGTGGTCACCTTCGAGGGCGATCTCGAAATGCACGGCTCGGCAAGGATTCTCACGCCGCTGGTGAAACTCGCGCTCGAGAAGCGGGTCGGCGGCACCGAGAAGCGGATGGCCTCGGTGCTCAACCGGCTTGCGACGACGCCGGGATAGCGCGGCCCCGGGTCAGGACGGAGCCAGCCGGTAGATCGCGTCGGCGGCGTCGTCGGTGATGTAGACGGCGCCATCGGGACCGGCGACCGCGGCCACCGGCCGGCCCCAGCGGGTCCCGTCGTCGTCCTGGAATCCGCCGACGAGTGTCTGCTGATCGCCGAGATCGCCGCCCTGCCAGGGGTAGAACGACACCTCGGGAGCACGGGGCGGCTGCCGGTTCCACGAACCGTGCACCCCGATCAGCGCGCCGCGACTGTACGGCGCGGGCAGCTCGCCGTCGACGAAGCTCAGGCCCAGCGGCGCCGAATGTGCGCCCATGCTCTGCTCCACGGGCGGCAGCAACGCGCAATCCATCTGTGCGCCATCGGGATTGGTCTGCACATCCCGGATGAAGGTCAGATCGGCAGGCCCGCCGTCGGGATTGCAGTACGGCCAGCCCAATTCGCGTCCGGGCGTCAAGTTGGCGATCTGCTCGGGCGGATGGTCGCCGACGTACTCCGGAATCACCTGTCCGTAGGACGGTCCCGGCTCGGGGTAGGCGACGTTGTCGCGGCCGTTGTTGGCCGTCCACACCGCGCCGTCGGGCGCCACCGCCAGCCCGGTGCCGTTGCGCACCCCGGTGGCGAACGGCTCGGCGGGACCGCCGCCGGGTGGTACCCGCATGATCGTGGCTCTCGGCGGGTCCGCGGTGCGGTCCTGCGCCGAGATGTTGCCCGTCGAGCCGATCGAGAAGTAGACGGCGCCGTCGGGGCCGACGGCCACGCTCTTGAGCACATGAGAGTACGCGCCCCGCAGGTCCGGGCTTCGATCGTCGGGCAGCCCGGCCGCCACCGTGCGCGGATCGTTGGCCGTGCCGTCGGCGTACCGGTACGCGACCACCTGATCGCTCTCGGCCACATACAGCGTCGACTTGTCGAACGCCAGGCCGTGCGGTTCGTCGAGCCCGTCGAGCAGCACCGACTCCTCGGCTGCCTCACCGTCGCGCGACGCGAACCGCAGCACCCGGCCCGCGCTGGGCACCGAGACCAGCAGCTCGCCGTCCGGGGTCCACGCCGCTAACCGCGGCCGCGAGGTCCGCGCCCACACCGACAGCGTCCAGCCCTGCGGCACCAGCGCCTGGCGGGGCCGGTCGAACGGTGCATCGGCCAGCCGCCGATCGACCTCGACGTTCACCGGGCTCAGCCTCGACTCGGGGGTGCCGCCCGTCGTCGTCACCGCCGACGGTGTCGGCGACCGAGCGGAGGTGGCCGACGGACCCGGCTCGGACGTGCATCCGGTGAGCAGGGCGGTGCCTGCCAGCAGGATGCCGATTCGTTTATGCCGCACCGAGTCCCGCATGCATCTCCCAGACCAGGATCTCCGCGGGCCCGGTCGCGGTAATCCGTTGACCGCCGGATGCGGTGAACCGCACCGCGTCGCCTTCTGTCAGTGGTCCGACCCCTTCCAGCGTGACCGCCCCCCGGGGCACGAACAGGTGCAGGTACGGCGCCTCGGGCAACAGGACGCTCTGACCCGCCTCCAGTCGCGCGCCGTGCAACGCCGCGTACCGGTTACGGATCGTGATGGCGGCGGCATCGCGGTGTGCGGGCATCCCTGACGCGATCGTCACCAAGTTGCCGCGCAACAGCTCGTCGTCGATCTCGAGCTGCTGGTAGCCGGGGTCGATTCCGGATTCGTCCGGTACCACCCACATCTGCACGAAATGCACCGGTTCGCTGTGGGTCTGCGCTCCGGTCAGGGTCCAGGAATCGTTCTTCTCGGAGTGCAGGATTCCGCGTCCCGCCGACATCCGCTGTGCCAGACCGGGATAGATGACCCCGGAGTGTCCGGTGGAGTCCTGGTGCACCAGCGAACCGCGCAGAACCCAGGTCACGATCTCCATGTCGCGGTGCGGATGGGTGTCAAAGCCGGTGCCGGGCTTGACGATGTCGTCGTTGTTGACCAGCAGCAGACCGTGGTGGGTGTTGCCGGGTTCGTAGTGGCTGCCGAAGGAGAACGAGTGTTTGGAGTCCAGCCACTCGATCGTGGTTTTCGCGCGGTCGTCGGCACGCCGGACGTCCACGATGCTCGGGCTGCTGCTCATGTCTGGATCACTCCTCGGAGAGTTCTTGTCAGCCTAGCCCGGATTTTGCGTGGTAATTGGTGTGGGTTCGGTGTGATGCCGAGTTGTGTTGTTGGGTAGTGGTTTTCGTGTGGTGGCGTAGAGGTGCTGTCCCGTGTCGCCGGGTGGGGCGGGCTTTCCTG
>NZ_JBQQCF010000015.1:0-119130 GCF_052245755.1 Mycobacterium sp. 4D054 | reverse complement strand
GCACCGGAAGTGCCTTTCTGAACGTGGGCTGATCGAAGTGTGGTAACTCCAATCATCCCAGCTCAAAGGGCACTTTCCTTACATCAACACCCTCCGAACAGGCGATTCATCGGTGGATCGAGGCTAAGTGTCAGGCCGCGCTTGTTACTGCGTTAATCGGACGCTCAGCGCCGCGGGATTAGCCAATTCGACCAGCGCTGCCCCAGCACAGACGACGCATGCGATGCACGGCAGACCGCAGCGTCAAGTGACGCAGAGGAATAACTATGTTGGCGGCCGCGAGTCATGGCTACGTAGAGCAGGTTTCGGGTGGCGCTTTCGCCGAGGACGGCGTGGCTGGTGTCGGCGGTGACGCCTTGGGCGGATGAGCATGACTCAAGACCCGCTACATGAGCCGCGGCCGGGTCCGTACACAAGTGGCCGATCTGCTCGACCGCGCAGTCGAAGATCCCGACGGTCAATAAACTTGAAAAGTATGCATTTTATAGGTTAATAGCCTATGATTCGCATAATGGAGGATGGATTATGGCAAGGCGACACAGCACGGCGGTCCCCGCCGGCCTCGCCGCGCGCCCACTGCGTACCTTCCGCACCGGGCAGGCCGAGGACACCTACGCATACCCGGGCCCCGAGATCGCGCGGCTCCACGAGCGCGGCCTGCTCCATCGCCTCGCCAACGGTTACTACGTCGTCATTCCCCAAGAAATGTTGGGCCGCAAATGGATTCCTGATCTGGAAGTCGCCGCCGCCGGAATCGCCACGACGATCTACGGCCATGACGACATCGTCGTCATGGGACTCAGCGCCGCGCGCCTGCACGGCGCGATTCCTCGTGCATTGGCAACCGCCATCGTGGCGGTACCGCGCCAACACCGCCCCATCACACTCACCGACCGGCCGGCGGTCGTACGGTTCGTCAAACGCAACACCGCAGAACTCGACGCCGAACGCGTCCGCACTGACCTGGGCCCCACACTGGCAACGACGCCCGAACAAACCATCCTCGACCTCGCGCACCGTCCCACCCTCGGCGACAGCGCAGCCGACGTCCCCGCCGCCGTCGAAGCCCTCTACGCACGAGCGGATCCAGACCGTTTGCGCCAGCTCGCCACCGCACAGCGCCGCCTGGCTTCCCTGCGTCGGGCAGAAGACTGGGCAGGGGTTGCTCATGGATCCTGACGAACGCGATTCGGTCGCAACGCAGTTCGGCGTGTCCACCGAACAAGTCGAGCGCGACCACCTCATTTCCCACATCCTCGCGTTCCTCAGCCGTGAGTTCGGTGACCACCTCCACTTCATCGGCGGCACCGCCCTGGCACGCACCCACCTCCCCGACGGACGGCTCAGTGAAGACATCGACCTCATCGCCATCGGCAGCCGCAAAGAGTTGGCCGCCGAGCTCGACGCCACACTCTCCCGCGCCGTCGCGCGCACCCATGGCCGGCTGACCGTCGAACCCGCACTCAGCGGTACTGCAGACACCCTGCCGGTGCTGTTGCGCCCGTCGGACGGACGCCCGGTCCGCCTCCAACTGCTCTCCGCACGCGACCGGGTCGTCTGGCCGACGGAACGCCGCGCTCTGTTTCAGCGCTATGCGGACGCACCCGCTGCTGAACTGCTTGTGCCGACCCTCCCCGCGTTCGCGGCGTCGAAGACGGCGACATGGACGGACCGGCACGCAGCCCGCGACCTCTGGGACCTGTGGGCGCTGAGCCGGGTCGGTGCTATCGACGCGAAGGCCGCCGCGCTGTTTCGGCGGTACGGACCAACCAACAAGGCGCCGACGCTGCGCATGTTCGACCGGGCCCCGACGGACGCCGAGTGGCAGGCGCAGCTGGCCGGACAGACCCGCCTCAACGTCTCCGCAGCCGAAGCCCTCGTCGCGGTGCGCGAGGCTTGGCGACAGGCCATACGACCTGCGAAGACCGTCATAAACGGTGAATAAACGATGAGTTCCAAGATTCGATCTTGAAAAACACCCTCTGACGTGGGGCGGGCGGGGCTCGAACCCGCGACCAATGGATTATGAGTCCACGGCTCTAACCGACTGAGCTACCGCCCCGGCACGATGTGCGGCCACCATGGTCGCACACGGCAGGTCAGGCGAATATCGTCTGGCTCCGCTCGTCGACCTCGTAGCGTTCGGTGCCCTCGGCCACCCGCGGCGCATCGGCTCCCAGCGACACCGCGATCTTGTTCGCAGCGTTACGCATCACGTCCAGCGTGAGCTCCAGCCGCTGCGTCTCGGAGAAATGCCGGCGAACCTCATCGGCGACCCCGGCATCGATGCGCGACGGCGACCAGATCAGCGCGTCGACATAGCGCAGCGCCGCCTTGTGCGCGGCGGTCAGCCCGTCGGCCGTCTCGAAGTCCGCGATCTGGCGGTACAGCTCCTCCGACCCGCCCGCGTCGAGCGCATGACCTTCGCGCAGCGATTTGCACAGCCGGCAGTCGTGCGCCTCGGCTCCGCGCAGCCGCACCACCTCCGTGGTGACCGGGTCCAACTCGCGCAACCGCGCCACCGCGGGCACGAACCCACCCAGCACCGCACCGACCGGATCGGTCTGCGTGTCGAGCTGGATCTCGGCCCGCCACCCGGGCTTACCGATGCCGAGCGCGTCGCACCCGGCCCACACCCGCGGCAGGAAGTCGGCGACATAGATCGCCACCACCGTCCGAAAAGCGTTGTCCCCGAATGCTTTCAGGAAGCGCTGGCGCTGATTGTCCCCGATGCCGGTCACGTCGACGGTGAACTGCTCGGCGAATGCGACGAGCACGGCATCACGCTCGGTGTGTTCGTCGGCCAGATCGACCGGGGGCGGCAACGGCGGCAGCGACAGCGCCCGCCCGCAGGTCAGCCGGATCAGCGTGTCCGCGCGCGGCTCACCGGAAGACAGCGCGGCCATGTCTGCCAGCCGCTTAGGCAACTCGTGATCGGTCACCAGCGCATTATTGCGCCTGACTGACCGAGGACATGTGAAAGTCGGGGATCCGCAGCGACGGCATGCTGGCGCGGGTGGCCCAGTCGCCCCACTCACGCGGCAACGTGACCTCGCTGACGCCGGCCTCGGTGGCCCGGCGCAGCAGGTCCAGTGGGCTCTCGTTGAAACGGAAGTTGTTGACCGCGGCGGCGACCTTGCCGTCCTCGATCAGGTACACGCCGTCGCGGGTCAGCCCGGTCAACAGCAGCACCGAGGGATCGACTTCACGGATGTACCACAGCGTGGTCAGCAGCAGCCCCCGCTCGGTGCCGGCGATCATGTCCTGCAGGCTCGCCGTGCCGCCGGTCATCAACAGGTTGTCCGCCGCCACCGCCACCGGCTGGCCGAACTCCGCCGCGGCCGCCCTCGGATAGGCCAGCGCGTTGACGGTTCCGTTACGGATCCAGTCCACCCGGTCGATCGCCATGCCATTGTCGAAGACCGACGACCGTTCCGACGAACTCGTCGCCGTCACGAACGGCGAGCACTCCAGCCCCGGCGCGCGGGGATCGGAGTACAGCGTCAGCGGCAGCGACGTGAGCTTCTCCCCCACCCGTGTGCCTCCGCCCGGCGCGGCCAGCGCCGTGCGGCCCTCCTGAGCGCCGCGACCGCCCATCGACCACATCAGGTAGATCATCATGTCGGCCACAGTGGACGGCGGCATGATGGTCTCGTACCGGCCGGCCGGCAGTTCGACGCTGCGCTGCGCCCACGACAACCGCGTCGCCAGGTCGTCGAGCATGGAATCCACTGGCACGTCAGAGAAGTCGGGGGTGCTGACCCCGCTCCATGCGCTGGCCCCGTCGCGTTTGGCATTGATCTCCACCGAGCCGGTCGGCTGCGTGAAGCGCCGGCGCAGACCCGTCGAGGTCGCGACGAACGTCGTCTCCAGTTCGTGGCGGGCGAAACCGAACAATGTGTCGCGGCCCCGGAAGCCTTGCGCCAGAGCCTGTGCCACCCCGCCGAACACCTCCGCGCCGGTGCGCGGGATGCCAGCGTCCCAGTCGGCCGGGGTGTCCCCGCCGGGCAGCGGCGGGGCGTTGTCGCGGGCGGGCGGCGCCGTCGCCGCCGCGTTCTGGGATGCGGACACCAGATCGGTGATGACGGCCGGGTCTACAGCACTGGAACGCACCGACCCCACGTGGGCGTCCTCGCCATTGCGCACCACCGAGATGACGGTGGTGGTGCGGCTGGTCGATTCACCGTTGGTGGTCATCGTGTTGTTGGCCCACCGCAGCGACGCATCCACCCGGTCGGTCACCAGCACGATGGTCTCGTCGGCTCTGCCGAGCCTGCGCGCCTCATTCAGCGCAACCTCGACTACCAGTTGTGCTCCGATCATGTGTCTAGCGCCCGCCTTCTTCACGCGTGTTCAGCACGTTGACACCCCGGAACAGTGCCGCCGGGCAGCCGTGACTGACGGCGGCCACCTGACCGGGCTGGGCCTTGCCGCAGTTGAATGCCCCACCGAGACGCCACGTGGACTGTCCGCCAACAGCTTCCAGCGCACCCCAGAAATCGGTGGTGGTCGCCTGGTAGGCGACGTCACGCACCTGGCCGTCGAGCCTGCCGTTACGGATCCGGTAGAAGCGCTGACCGGTGAACTGGAAGTTATAGCGCTGCATGTCAATCGACCAGCTCTTGTCACCGACGATGTACAGCCCGTCGGACACCCGCGCGATCAGGTCCGCGACGCCGAGGTCCTCCGGTCCGGGCTGCAACGAAACGTTGGGCATCCGCTGGATCGGCACGTGATGTGCGGAGTCGGCGTACGAGCAGCCGTTGGACCGGCCCACTCCGAGCCGCGGCGCGAACACACGGTCGAGCTGGTATCCGACGAACACCCCGTCGCGCACCAGATCCCAGCTCTGCGCGCGCACCCCCTCGTCGTCGAAGCCCACTGTCGCAAGTCCGTGCTGCACGGTCCGGTCGGCGGTCACGTTCATCACCGGGGAGCCGTACTGCATCCGGCCGAGCTTGTCCGGGGTGGCGAACGACGTTCCGGCGTAGGCGGCTTCGTATCCGATCGCGCGGTCGTACTCGGTGGCGTGGCCGATCGACTCGTGGATGGTGAGCCACAGATTCGTGGGGTCGATGACCAGATCGGTGGGGCCGGCAACCACGCTGGGCGCCTTGACCTTCTCGGCAAGCAGCGTCGGCAGTTCGGCCAATTCGCCGGACCAGTCCCAGACCTCGTCACCGGCCACCGCTTCCCAGCCCCGCGCGGTCGGCGGGGCCAGCGTGCTCATCGACTCGAACGACCCGGCCGCCGCGTCGACGGACACGGCGTCCAGGCTGGGCAGCACCCGTACCCGCTGCTGCGTGATCGCCGAACCGAACGTATCGGCGTAGAAGGTCTGCTCCTTGGCCGCGTTCAGCCAGGCCGACACGTGATCCACCCCGTCGGCGGCGAGCAACCGGCCGGAGTAGTCCTCCAGCACCGCGATCTTGTCCCGGGCCGGGACCCCGAACGGGTCGATCCGATAGTCCGACACCCAGGAGACGTCCCGGTAGACCGGCTCGGGCGCGAGTTCGATGCGCTCGGCGTTCAACGGCGCCAGCGTGGTGGCGATCCGCACGGCGCGCCGGGCGGTGTCGGCGGCGGCAGCGGTGTCCAGTTCGGCGTGCGAGGCGAACCCCCAAGTGCCGTCGACGATCACCCGCACCGCCAGCCCGATCGCGTAATCGGTGACCGCGGTCTCCAGCGCGCCGTCGCGCAACTGCACGGACTCGGTGGTGATGGCGTGGATGCGAAGGTCTGCGTAGCTGGCGCCCGCCTGCGTCGCGGCGGTCAGGGCCGCATCGGCGAGCGCGTGGCGCGGCAGCGCAAGGAAGTCCGGATCGACGGTTCGGGCTGTCACGCCTTCACACCGTAGTGGTTCAGCGTTGGATGGCGCTGGTGCCCAGGACGGTCAGCTCCAGCGCGAGTGCGATGCCGCACACCGCGATCACGACGGTGAACGCCAGCCAGTCGCGGCGTTTGGGCCCGGACGGGACGGCCGAGATCTGTCCGGCCCCGCCCCGCGCGGTGATCGCGTCGCCCATCTCGTCGGCGCGGCGCAACGCCACCGTGACAGCGGCGGCGAGCAGGTCGATCAGGCTGGACAACCGCTGCCGGATCCGGGGACCGCGGCGGCCGTCCACCTCGCGCGGGCGCAGCCGCCGCGCGGCGTACAGCACGCTGAACTCGTCGACAAGCATCGGAAATGCTCTCAGCGCCAACGCCAGCGCCACCGCCCAGTCGTCGACCGGGATGCGCAGCGCGCGCAGCGGTCGGCCGAGCCTGGCCACCGCGGGCGCGACTTCGGCCACATTCGTGGTCCACGACACCATCGCGCCCAAGCCCAGCAGCACGATCGACAGCGCGGTGATGCGCAGGAAGTTCAACAGCCCGCCCAGGCCGATCTCGACGGATCCGAAGTCGAGCACCGGGCTTCCGCCGGCGAAGGTGGCGGTGACCCCGCCCAGCAGCAGCAGGAACCACAGCCAGCCCGGGATGGTGGGCAACACGCCCCTCGGGATGCGGGCGATGACCGCGCCGACGACGACCAGCAGCGCGACCGCCCCGATCGGCACCCAGCCCGGGTAGAACGTCAGCAGCACCCCGATCCCCGCGACGATCAGCAGCTTCGAGCCCGCCCAGAGCCGGTGCATGACAGTGTCCCCGGGCACCGGCCGCAGCAGCACCACCTGGCGGCGCGGCTTGCGCGGCTCCGCGGCGGTCACGGCCGTCCGCCCGCGGTGGCCGGGGCGGGACTCAGCACACCGTTCTCCAGATGCACTGTGCGCGGGCACAACTCCTCGAGGCCGGCGAAGTCGTGGGAGATCACCACCACGGTCAGGCGCTCTCGGCGGCGCAGATCCTCCAACAGCCGCAACAGACCCCGCTGTGATTCGGCGTCCAGACCGGCGAGCGGTTCGTCGAGGATCAGGGCCCTGGGTGAGCGTGCCAGCAGACCGGCCAGCACCACCCGACGCATCTGGCCCCCGCTGAGCTGGTCGATGCGTCGCATCGCCAGGCCCGGGTCGAGTCCGACGCTGGCCAGCGCGGCGATGACCCGGTCGCTGTCGCGCACCGAGAATCCCGCGGCCGAGGCGATCTCGTGGGCGACGTGACTGCGCATCAGCTGCAGCCGCGCGGCCTGGAATGAGATCGCCACGGCCCCAACCTGTTCGGACACCGGTTTGCCGTCGAGCAGGCAACTGCCGGTGGTGGGCACGGTCAGGCCGGCCATGATCCAGGCCAGTGTGGACTTACCGGAGCCGTTGAGGCCGTGGATGAGCACACCGTCGCCCTCGTGCACCGTGAGGTCGATGTCCTGCAGTGCGGCCTTCGCCCATGGTGTCCCGCTGCCGTACTCGTGGCCGACGCCGACGAGCTCGAGGACGGGGACTCCTCGCGTCGCGTCGGGAGCTGCCGCCGGTGCCGGCACCTCCGCCTGCTCGACCATCTCGGTGTTGTCGGCGGCGCCGTTGCCGGCCAGCATCACCGTGCGGTCGGCGGCCTCGGCCTCGTTGTTGTAGTGGGTGATGTGCACCAGCGCGGTCCGATGCCGCGTGGTCAGCCCAGACAGCACCGACATCAGCGCCTCGCGGCCGTCCTGGTCGACCATGCTGGTGACCTCGTCGGCGATCAGCAGCGCCGGGTCGCGGGCGAGCGCGGCGGCGACCGCAAGCCGCTGCAGTTCGCCACCGGACAGTCCGCCGGTGTCGCGCTCGGCGAACCCGTCGAGCCCGACCTCGGCGAGCAGCTGGTCCACGTCGATGGCGGCCCCCGGCGGCAGGCCCCACACCACGTCGTCGGCGACACGGGTGCCCAGCACCTGGCTCTCCGGATGCTGCATCACCACCGCGGTGCCGCCGATCCTGCCCAATCCGACCGCGCCCGGGCGCTCCACGGTCCCGGCGGTGGGTTCGCGCCCGGACAACACCAGCATCAGCGTCGTCTTGCCCGAGCCGTTGGCGCCGGTCACCGCCAGATGCTCCCCGGGGCGGACCTGCAACGAGACCGGGCCGAGGGCGTCGTGGTCGGTGTTGGGGTAACGGAAGCGGACGTCGCGCAGCTCCAGGGGAACCGGAGCCACGGCGCCGATGTCGGTAGGGGCTTCCAGCTTGTGCACGTCGGGCACGCCGAGCAGGCGGCCCAACACCCGCGACAGCGCCCACCAGCCCACCAGGCTGACGAACGTGATGCTGACGACGCCCGAGGCGAAGAACAGGAACGGCCAGTAGTGCAGCGCGGTGGCGAAATCGCGGGTGAGCCGCGCGGCGAGACTCTCCAGGCCGGGGATGCGCTCGAGGACCGCGGCCAGACCGGTGATGTTGGCGGTGACGGATTCGAAGATCAGGTTGCGCAGCCGGCTCAACACGGCCAGGGCGGCGACGATGACGAGCCCGAACAACGCGCCGGCCACCAGCGCGCAGGCGATGACGGTCGGTGTGCCGCGGCCGCGACGTTTGACGATCCCGGTCAGGCCGCCGATGTAGGCGCAGTTCACGACGGTCATGAAGCCGCCCATTCCGGCGATCAGGAAGGCGACGATCCCGCCGGCCACCGTTGCGGCGAGCAGCACCCGCAGCCGGTATCGGTAGGCGAGCAGCCCCATCGGTACGGTCCCGAGCAGCGACAGTCCGGCGGCGAAGGGCACCACGACGGCGATGATCGCGATCGCCGCGCACAGCGCGGCCATGACGGCGGCCTGGGCCAGTTCGACCGGTTGGAGCGGGCCGGTCCGTCGAAGGACGCGCTCCGGTCCGGCCGATGTCATCACACGATTCTGCCAGTCGTACCGCCGCGGGCAGACAGCCCGGGCTGTGACCGAGACCACGGCCCGCCTTGATTTACATAGCCCCGCCTATGTAACCATGGGCGCATGTCGACGACGCTCGGATCCGATCTGCTGGCGGTGGTGGCCCGGATCAACCGGCTGGCCAATCAGCGGGTCCGGATGCCGGTGCCCTTCGCGCAGGCGCGCCTGCTGTCCACGATCGAGGACCGCGGCGAGGCCAGGATCTCCGATCTGGCCGCACTCGACCACTGCTCTCAACCGACCATGACCACACAGGTGCGCCGCCTGGAGGACGCCGGCATGGTCACCCGCACGGCCGACCCGAACGATGCACGGGCGGTGCTGATCCGGATCACCCCGCAGGGCGTCGCGGCGCTGCGGCAGGCTCGCGCTGACCGCGGCGCGGCGATCGACCCGCACCTGGAGCGGCTGACCGACGCCGAGCGGGACTGCCTGGCCGGCGCGGTGGACATCATGCGCCGGATCATCGAGGACGCCACGACCCAGGGTCCGGGGACGCGCTGATTTGAGCCGATGCATTGGAGATCTATATAGTTCTCCTATGCTTCGTTCCCAACCCAAGGCAGTCTGGGCGGTCGCGTTCGCCTCCGTCGTCGCGTTCATGGGCATCGGCCTCGTCGACCCGATCCTGAAGCCGATCGCCGACAACCTGGACGCGACGCCGTCACAGGTGTCGCTGCTGTTCACCAGCTACATGGCGGTGATGGGGGTCGCGATGCTGGTCACCGGCGTGGTGTCCAGCCGGATCGGCCCGAAACGCACGCTGCTGCTCGGGTTGGTGATCATCATCGCCGGCGCCGGCCTGGCCGGGATGAGCGACTCGGTGATGGGCATCGTCGGCTGGCGGGCGCTGTGGGGCCTGGGGAACGCGCTGTTCATCGCGACCGCGCTGGCCACCATCGTCAACGCGGCCAAAGGTTCGGTCGCGCAGGCCATCATCCTGTACGAGGCCGCACTCGGTGTCGGCATCGCGGTCGGCCCGCTGGTCGGCGGCGTGCTCGGTTCGATCTCGTGGCGCGGCCCGTTCTTCGGGGTCTCCGTGCTGATGGTCGTCGCGCTCGTCGTGACCACGTTCCTGCTTCCGGCCACACCCCGCGCCGAACGCGCCACGACGCTGGCCGACCCGTTCCGCGCCCTGCGCCACCGCGCCCTGTTCGGGGTGGCAGTGACCGCGCTGCTCTACAACTTCGGATTCTTCACGTTGCTGGCGTTCACGCCGTTCCCGCTCGACCTGAGTGCCCACCAGATCGGGTTCATCTTCTTCGGATGGGGTGTCGCGCTGGCGTTCACCTCGGTGTTCGTCGCACCCCGCCTGCAGCGCCGCTTCGGGACCGTGCCGACGTTGCTGGTGAACCTGGTCGCGATGGCGCTGACCCTGGCCGTGATGGCCGTCGGCACCGACAGCAAGGCCGTCCTGGCCACATGCGTGGTGATCGCCGGACTGTGGATCGGCATCAACAACACGTTGATCACCGAGACGGTGATGAAGGCCGCGCCCGTCGAACGCGGTGTCGCGTCGGCGGCCTACAGCTTCATGCGTTTCGGCGGAGCCGCCGTGGCGCCGTGGCTGGCCGGCGTGCTCGGCGAGCAGGTGAACGTGCATCTGCCGTTCTGGGTGGGCACGGCGGCGCTGCTGCTGGCGGCCGGCGTCCTCGTCGCGACGCGCGGACATCTGCGCCACATCGACGTCGAGGAGAGCGAACTCGACGAGCTCACCGATCAGGCGCGCGCGGTCACCGTGGGCAGCGACAGCTGATCACCCGGTCACCGCAGCGCCGATCAGATAACCGACCAGATAGGTCGCGGCGATCGCCACGCCGCCGAGAAGCAGCTGCCGCGACGCCGCCCAGATCAGCGGCCGGCGGGTGAAGCGCGCCGCCACGCCCCCGGCCAGCAGCAGCCCGACCCCGCCGCACGCCAGACCGGCCCACAGCGATTCGTAGCCGAGCAGATACGGAATCAACGGGATGATCGCGCCGACGGCGAACAGGAAGAATGACGAGATCGCCGCGACCCACGGCGACGGCTTCTCGCGGGGATCCACCCCAAGCTCCTGCACGAGATGGAAATTCATGGCCTTGTGCTCGTCCCGGTGGATCTCCTCGGTGGCCTTGGCGGCGGTCTCCGGGCTCATCCCCATGTCGGTCAGCATCGCCACCAACTCGGCGCGCTCGGCCTGCGGATAGTTCTTGAACGCGCGGCGCTCCACCCGCACCTCCGACTCGATCTGCTCGTTCGCCGTCGTCACCGACGTGTACTCCCCCAGCGCCATCGAGAACGCGCCGGCCAGCAATCCGGCCACGCCGCTGATGACGACGGTGTGCGCGTCGGCGCTGGCGGCCACGCCCGCGATCAGGGCGGTGTTGCTCACCAGACCGTCCATCGCGCCGAATGTCGCCGCGCGCAACCAACCTCCGGTCACATCGGAATGTCGATGGCCGGCGACGTGCGGCTTGCCGGTCGGGGACAGAGGCCCCTGCAGTGGCGCCTCGGACGGCCCCTCGGACGGCTGCGTCATGGGCTTGATTGAACACCGGCACGCCACCACCCCGGTGATGAGGTTTACCTGGGTTTGCCACATCACAGTTTGCGGTCACGCCCGGAGGGCTACCGTCGCATCATGACCACCACCGCGGAGCATCTGCGCAACTCACTCGACGGCCGTTTCCGTGACGTGAAGAACCGGGTGCGACAGGAACTCAGCAACGCAATCTTCCGGCCGCACTACACCCCGAACACCGTCATCGCGCGCACGAAAGTCGCCGAGCAGATGAAGATCATGGCCGCCCGCGGCGCGGCCGAGGACGGCTTCAAGAAGGAGCACGGCGGCAACGGCGACGTCGGCGCCGCGGTCACCCAGATCGAGATGCTGGCGATGAGCGACCTGTCGTTGATGGTCAAGGCCGGCGTGCAGTGGGGTCTGTTCGGCGGCGCCATCGAGAATCTGGGGACCGAGCGTCACCACCAGGCGTACGTCAAGAAGCTGATCGACCTCGAGCTGCTCGGCTGTTTCGCGATGACCGAGACCGGTCACGGCAGCGATGTCCAGTCGCTGGAAACCACGGCCACCTACGACCCCGCCACCGAGGAGTTCGTCATCGACTCCCCCACCCCCTCGTCACGCAAGGATTACATCGGCGGCGCAGCCGAGACCGCCCGGGTCGCAGCGGTTTTCGCGCAGCTGATCACCCCGGACGGCGTCACGCACGGCGTGCACTGCTTCGTGGTGCCCATTCGCGACGACGACGGCAACGACCTGCCCGGCGTGACGACGTCGGACTGCCACTACAAGGGTGGGCTCCCCGGCGTCGACAACGGCCGCATCCAGTTCGACAACGTCCGGGTACCGCGCGGGAACCTGCTGAACAAGTACGCCGACGTCGCCGCCGACGGCACCTACAGCTCCCCGATCGAGAACCCCAACCGCCGCTTCTTCACGATGCTGGGCACCCTGATCCGCGGTCGGGTCACCGTCGGTGGCAGCGCGGGCGCGGCCGCGCGCGTCGCTCTCGACATCGCGACCCGGTATGCGTTGCAGCGCAGGCAGTTCTCCGATCCCGACGGCGGTGAGGTGTTGTTGATGGACTACCTCGTCCACCAGCGCCGGCTGTTTCCGTTGATCGCCCGCTCCTACGCGCTGCAGTTCGCTCAAAATGAGCTGGTGGCCCGCTGCCACGAACTGCAGACCGCCGACGACCCAGACCCCGAGGAGCAGCGCGAGCTGGAATCCCGCGCCGCGGGCCTGAAGGCGGCCAACACCTGGCACGCCACCCGCGCCATCCAGGAGGCCCGCGAGGCGTGCGGCGGCGCAGGCTATCTCGCCGAGAACCGGTTGATCGCGTTGAAGGCCGACACCGACGTGTTCACCACGTTCGAAGGCGACAACCACGTGCTGTTCCAGCTGGTGGCCAAGGAGCTGCTGACCGCCTACGCCGACGACATCAAGGGCATGAGCCCGGTCGAGTGGGTACGCTTCGCGGCCAACTTCGCCGGTGAGCGGGTGCTCAAACGCACTGCGGCACAGACGATCATGCAAACCATCCTGGACACCCGGCAGGACAACGAGGAAGAGGGCAGCCTTTTCAACCGGGGTACGCAGGTCCAGATGTTCGAGGACCGCGAGGAGTACATGATCTCGTCGGTGGCGCGGCGGCTGCAGAGCAAGGCCAAGGAGATGAGCGCCTTCGACGCGTTCAACTCGGTGCAGGACCATGTGCTGCACGTCGCGCAGGCCCACATCGACCGCATCGTGCTGGAGGCCTTCGTCGCGGGCATCGACGCCTGCCAGGACCGCCTGGCCCGCGAGATCCTGGGCATGGTGTGCGACCTGTACGCGTTGTCGGTGATCGAAGAGGACAAGGCCTGGTTCGTCGAGCACCGGTTCCTGTCCACCGAGCGCGCCAAGGCCGTCACCCGGGGCATCAACGACCGTTGCCGGCGCCTACGCCCCTATGCCGAGATGCTCGTCGACGGATTCGGCATCCCCGAGCAGCTGCGCTATGCCGAGATGCTGCACCCGGAGCACATCCCCGACGCCGACGAGCACACCCCGCAGAACGCGACCAGCGCGGGGACCATCTAGCGGACGTCAGGGCCCCGGTATCGGGTCCAGGACCGTCAGCCTGCCCTCCTCGAGTGTGACCTTGGCGGTGCCGATACCGGTCGGGCAGCACGGCTCGTCCCGGCCTTGCCGCCACTGGTACTGCACGACGGCGTCGTGCTGGCCCTGCGGGGTCACGGTGATGTAGGGCCGCGGGTCCATCGTCGGTGAACCGACGGGCTCGTCACCGTCGAAGAACAACACCTGCTGCGGGCTGTCGGGCTGATCGCCGGAGGTCACCACCGCCCACTGCAGCCGACAGTCTGCGGCGCTGCCGCGGGCGGTCTCACGCCACGACCCCGGCGGCAGCAGCGACAATTCGGACTCGATGGCCTGCGGGGTCGGGCCCGGGCCGCAGTCGGCGGCCACACTCGTCGGCGCCGGCGCCGGGGGACTCCAGCCACATCCGGCGGCGGCCGTCACGCCGGCGACCAGCACGGCCAGCGCCACATGACTGCCCTGAAGGCGCGCAACTCGCATGCGCCTCAGAATATGCGGGCGCGGCGGGCAACCGTCAAAGCGCTTCTGAGCGCGCGTCTTATCCGCAGCCGCCCCACGGCGCAGCACCACAGGGCGCCGTGGCGCGCACCGGGGGCGAGAAGGACATGGTGGCGAGCGTCGCTCCCGTAGTCGTCGTAGGACGCGAAACCCGTTGACACTCAGTATCGGAGGCTTGCGTCGGTGCGAGGAGCGTATCCACCCGACTGCGGTGCGGACGTGCCGTGACAGGGGGTTCCCACCGAGGCCACAGGAGATTCGCCGACTGCCCCCGGGCGGGAAACCGCCCAGGGCGGTGGGCGGGAACTGATGGCTCCCCCGGCTGGACTCGAACCAGCAACCCTTCGGTTAACAGCCGAATGCTCTGCCAATTGAGCTACAGGGGATTGCCCTCCCGCGGTCTGCGCCGCGGGCCAGAGAGCACTCTAGCCTACGTCGGCGCGACGGTGCCAATGCGCTCCCGGCCCGGCGCGTACAGCCCGTCGTGAGGCAGGATGGAACCCGACACGTCACCTCACTTCGAGACCTCCGGGAGGAGCCCTGTGATCGGGTATGTCGCCGCAGCGGCCGTCGGCTACGTGATGGGAACGAAGGCCGGCCGGCGGCGTTTCGAGCAGATCGCGGGCACCTACCGGGCCGTCACCGGCAGCCCGGCGGCCAAGGCCGTCATCGAAGCCGGGCGACGCAAAATCGCCGAGCGGGTGTCCCCCGACCCGGCGATGGTGAAGTTGACACGCATCGACTCCGGCACCGAGGTTCTCGAGCCGGAGCCGATGGTGAGGAAGAACCCCTAGTTGCCGCCGATGCCCTGACTGATCGTGGTGCCCGGCAGCAGCGGGCCGGTGTAGAAACCGAAGCCGTTGTCACCGAAACCGATCTGCGGGGTGCCGATCGTGGCGCCTGAACCGTTGGAGTAGGACAGGCAGTTGCCGTCCTCCTTGTTGCCGAACCACGCCAGGCAGCGCGGCCCGGCGTTGGCCTCCGCGGCGTTCACGCCGGCGACCGCGTAGAGAGGGACGGCGACCGCGGCGGCGGCGATGGCCCCGGCGATCAGCCGCATCCTGTTGCCCTGGATCCTGCCCATCACAACCCACCTTCTCCCCGACGGTTCAACGCGACCACCATAACCCGCCTATCGGCATCACGCAGTCAGGTCGTTACCGCTGGCCTGTTCCAGCAGGCTGCGCCGGTAGGCCTCCATCGCCACGAGGTCCCCGAACAGCGCGTGGTATTCGTCGCCCTGCTCCACCGGCGACATCCGCTGCAGTTTCGACTTCACCTCGGCGATCTGCCTGCCGATCCACACCTCCTGCAGGCGGGCCAGCACGCCGCCGATGTAGCGCGGCAGCCGCTCGTCGTCGGCGTTGATGGCTTCCACGCCGAGTTCGTTGACCAGGCTCGCCGTCTCCGGGCCGGCCACCCGGTCGCGCACCCTCTCGATCCACTGTGCGCCGGTGATGCCTGAACCGGTGCCGCCGGCGGCCTCGACGGCCGCGCGCACCGCGGCGTAGCCGGGATGGGTGAAGCTGTCCGCGGCCAGCGAGTCGAACACCGGCCCGGCCAGCGCCGGGTACTGCAGCGCCGACTTCAGGGCTTCGCGCTGCGGCCACAACGTCGGATCGGCCGGGTCCGGCCTGGCCATCTGCGGGGCGGGCGCACTCCGGGCGTTCGGCGCCTGCTCGGCGGCGGCTCCACGGCGGCGGGAGCGTTCGGGCATGCCCCGCCTGGTCGCCTCCTCACGCACGCGGCTGAGCACCTGTCCCTCGTCGTTCCAGCCTGTCCATCCCGCGAGGCGCCTCGCGTACTCGTCGCGTAGCGCGTAGTCGCGGATCCGGGCCACCAGCGGGACACATTGGCGCAGCGCGTCAACCTTGGCCTGCGGGTCGTTGTCCAGGACGTCGCCGGCCGGGATCAGGCTGCGGACGGCGAACTCGAACATCGGGATACGGCGCGCCACCAGGTCACGCAGCGCACCGTCGCCGGAGCGCAACCGCAGGTCACACGGGTCCATCCCGTCGGCGGCGACGGCGACGAAGGACTTTCCGGCCACCTGCTGGTCCCCGTCGAACGCCTTCAATGCGGCGGCCTGCCCCGCGGCGTCGCCGTCGAACACGAAGATCAATTCGCCGCGGTACCAGTTGTCGTCCATCATCAGCCGGCGCAGCAGCGCGAGGTGGCTGTCGCCGAACGCGGTGCCGCACGACGCGACGGCGGTGGTCTCCCCGGCCAGGTGCATGGCCATCACATCGGTGTAGCCCTCGACCACCACCGCACGGTGCGACTTGGCGATGTCCCGCTTGGCCAGGTCGAGCCCGAACAGCACCGAGGACTTCTTGTACAGCACGGTCTCGGGGGTGTTGACGTACTTGGCTTCCATCGGGTCGTCGTCGAAGATGCGCCGGGCCCCGAACCCGATGACCTCGCCGCCGCTGGCCCGGATCGGCCACAGCAACCGGCGGTGGAAGCGGTCCATCGGGCCGCGCCGGCCCTCTCTCGAGAGTCCGGCGGCCTCCAGCTCCTTGAACTCGAAGCCCAAGCGCCGCAGGTGTTTTGTCAGCGTGTCCCAACCCGACGGCGCGAAACCGCAACCGAACGTGGTGGCCGCCGCCGCGTCGAAGTTGCGGTCGAGCAGGTACTGGCGCGCCGCCGCGGCCTCGTCGCTCTGAAGCTGTTCGGCGTAGAACTCCTGGGCGGCCGCGTTGGCGGCCAGCAGCCTGCTGCGGCTCCCCCGGTCGCGCTGGACGTTGGTGTTCGCGCCGCCGGTGTAGGTGACGGTGTAGCCGACGCGGTCGGCGAGCAACTCGACGGACTCCACGAAGCTGACGTGCTCGATCTTCTGCAAGAACGCGTAGACGTCGCCGCCCTCGCCACAGCCGAAGCAGTGGAAGTGGCCGTGGTTGGGACGCACGTGGAACGACGGGGACTTCTCGTCGTGGAACGGACACAGCCCCTTCAGCGAGTCGGCGCCCGCCCGGCGCAGCTGCACGTAGTCGCCGACGACGTCCTCGATGTTGACGCGTTCACGAATGGCGGCGATGTCGCGGTCGGGGATCCTGCCCCGTCCTCGAGTCGCTTCGGCCGCCACCCGCTCAGTCTAGAGGCCGGGGCGAGCGCGCTTCGTGCACTCGTTCCAGTCGCCCCTCGGTGTAGGAGGCGATCTGGTCGATAACCACCCGCAGGCGAGCGCCGTCGTCGGGGGCCGCGGCGAACTCCGCCGCGAACTGGGGGTCCAGGCTGCCCGGCGCCTGCCCCCACAGCGCCAGCGCCACCTCGTGGATCCGGTTGCGCTGATCGGCCTGGATCTGGAGGTGCCGGTGGTCGGACATGATGAATTGCAACGCGAGGGTCTTGAGCAGCGCCACCTCGGCGCGCACCAGGCTGGGCACCGCCAGCTCGGCGTCGAACCGGCGCAACCGCCCGGGGCCGGCAACCTCGCGGGTGGCGGTCAACGCGGCGTTGGCGAACCGTCCGACCAACTCACTGGTCAACGTCTTGAGCGCCACCGACGCGGACAGGGTGCCGTCGAACTTGCCCACCGCCGCCACCACCGGCACCTGCGAGAGCCGCGCGGCGGCCTCCATCAGATCGTCGGGGGTCAGCGACGGAAACGACTGGGCGCCGACGTGGGCCAGCGAGGCGGCGGCGTCGGCGTCGGCCAGCACCCGCAGGTCGATGCGGCCGGAGATGACACCGTCCTCGACGTCGTGCACCGAGTAGGCCACGTCGTCGGCCCAGTCCATCACCTGCGCCTCCAGGCACGGCTGCCGGGCGGGTGCGCCCTCGCGCACCCACTGCGCTGCGGCCATGTCGTCGCCGTAGAACCCGAACTTGCGGCGGCCGCCCTCACGGGACCACGGGTACTTCGCCACCGCGTCCAGCGATGCCCGGGTCAGGTTCAGGCCGGCGCTGCGCCCGTGCTCGTCGAGCACCTTGGGCTCGAGCCGGGTCAGGATGCGGAAGTTCTGGGCGTTGCCCTCGAAACCGCCGAAGGCCTTGACGATCTCGTCGAGGGCGCGTTCCCCGTTGTGCCCGTAGGGCGGGTGGCCGATGTCGTGCGCCAGACCGGCGAGATCCACGAGGTCCGGATCGCATCCCAGACCGATCGCCATCCCGCGGCCGATCTGGGCCACCTCCAGCGAATGCGTCAACCGGGTGCGCGGCGTCTCACCGTCGCGCGGGCCCACCACCTGGGTCTTGTCGGCGAGCCGGCGCAGCGCGGCACAGTGCAGGACGCGGGCCCGGTCACGCGCGAAGTCGGAGCGGTGCTCGGTGTCGGTCCCGGGCAGGCCGGCGCTCTTCGCCGGTTCGGCCACCAAGCGCTGGCGGTCGAACGCGTCGTAGCTGTCCTGCAGTCGTGGGCTCACCGAAGCACAGTCTGCCAGGGGTGATCACCCGGTAAACGCAGCCGTCCGGGTGTGCCGCACTACATTGGCGGACATGCGCGTCGCCCGCCTGCTGACCATGCTGCTCGCCATCCTGACCTTGGGGCTTCTCTGCGCCCCCGGGGCCGCCGCCGAGCCGCCGCTGCGGCTGCCCACCTACCTGACCGACAATGCCGGCGCGCTCGACGCGGCCGGGAAAGCCGAGGTGCAGGCCGCGATCGACCGGCTGTACAACGAGAAGCGCCTCCGGCTGTGGGTGGTGTTTGTCGAGGACTTCTCCGGCCAGGACGCGCAGACGTGGGCCCAGACCACTTACCAGCGCAGCGATCTCGGCGATCGGGACGCGATCCTGGCGGTGGCGACCGTCGACCGGGCCTACGCGCTGCTGGCGCCGACCGACGCGGTGCGCGGTGTCGACGTGGATAAGGTCCGGACCAACGACGTCGAACCACTGCTGCGCAACGGCGACTGGGCCGGCGCGGCCGTCGCGGCCGCCGAGGGACTGGCCGGCGGTGGCGGCGGTTCGGTCAGCTGGGTCGGCGTGCTGGTCGCCCTGGCCGTCATCGCGCTGGCGCTGGCACTGTTGGTGGTGTGGCAGCGCCGCCGCCGGCGCAAGCGCCGCAAGGCCGAATTCGAGGCGGCCCAGCGGGTGGACCCGTCGGACCCGAACGCGCTGGCGTCGGTCCCGCTGGATGCGCTCGACGACCTGTCCCGCAAGATCGTCGTCGACGTGGACAACGAGGTGCGCACCAGCGAGAGCGAATTGGCGCTGGCCGTCGAGGAGTTCGGCGAGCACGACACCGCGGCGTTCACCCGGGCGGTGGCCAACGCGAAAACCACGCTGGCCCAGGCGCTCAACGTGCGGCACATCCTCGACGACGCGGTGCCGGAGACCCCGATGCAGCGCCGCGATCTGCTCACCCGCGTCATCGTCGCCGCGGCGAAGGCCGACCAGGAACTCGAAGCGCAGCGGGAGGCGTTCGCGCAACTGCGGGATCTGGTGATCAACGCGCCCAGCAGGCTGGACACCCTGACCCAGCAGATGGTCGACCTGACCGCCCGGCTGACACCGGCCGAACAGACCCTGGAGCACCTGAAGTCCCAGTTCGCCGACACCGCACTGGTTTCGGTGGCCGACAACATCGACGAGGCCCGGCAGCGGCTGGCATTCGCCGACGAGAGCATCGGCACGGCCCGGGGACTGGTGTCCCGGCCCGCCGACAAGCAGGGCGGCCTGGTCGACGCCATCCACGCCGCGGAGGCCGCGCTCGGACAGGCCCGCACCCTGCTCGACGCCGTCGACAGCGCGTCCACTGACATCAACCGGGCGGTGACCGGCCTACCCGCCGTCATCGCCGACATTCAGAACGGCATCAAACAGGCCGGGGCGCAGCTGGGGCAGGGCAACGTCGCGGTGGCCACCGAGCTGAGCGCGGCCAGGGATGCTGCCGTGCAAGCGGTTTCGCACGCGCAAAGCACCGGCAGCAGCGATCCTCTCGGTGCGTTCACCCAGCTCACCCAAGCCGACGCGGAACTCGACCGGCTGCTTGCCGAGGTCGCGCAGGAGCGCGAGACCATCGAGAGGCTCAGCCGGACCTTCGACCAGGCGCTGTTCAACGCGCAGTCGCGGGTGAGGGCGGTGTCGGATTACATCGACACCCGACGCGGGGCGATCGGGCCGGAGGCGCGGACCCGGCTCGCGGAGGCGGTGCGCCAGTTGCAGGCCGCTCGCGACAAGCGCGAGACGAACTTGAACGAGGCCATCGCCCACGCCAACGGCGCAGCGATGCTCGCCGCGCAGGCCCAGTCGCTGGCCAACTCGGACGTCACCGCCGCGCAGCGGCATTTCAACGGCCCGTACGGCGGTGGCGGGGGCGGGGGCGGTCAGATGGGCGCGGTGATCGGCGGCATCCTGATCGGCAACCTGCTCTCGGGCGCGCTGCGTGGTGGGTTCGGCGGAGGCGGCTTCGGCGGCGGTTTCAGCGGCGGCGGGGGCTTCGGCGGCGGCGGCGGCTTCAGCGGAGGCGGCGGCCGCTTCTAACCGCCCTCGTCGCCTCGCCCGCGAGCGTGCGTGTCTGCGGGCGCCACGCCGCCACTTATCCGAACTTCACGCACGCTCGTCGGGCGCTGTTCATCCCCAACCGCGATTTCATCCACAGGCGGGCAGCCCGGCGCGCTGTGAAGCCGGGTCGCCGGCTGACGATCGTGACCATGAACGCGTTCGACGAGCTCTTCGACGCGCAGGGGGGCGTCGCGACATCCGGCCAGCTGCTGCATTTCTGCAGCCGCAGTCGGCTGGACATCGAGATCCGCGACGGCCGTCTGATCAAGGTGTGGCCCGGCGTGTACAGCCGGGTGGAACCGGACACGATGACGCGACTGCGCGGCCTTGACCTGCGGGCCGGCGAGCCCGTCGCGATATGTCTGGGCACCGCGGCCGCCGCGTACGGCTTCGACACCGAGGACACCCGGGACATCCATGCGCTCAATCCGCCGAGACACCAACTGCGCAACTGCGACGGCCTCGTCGTTCACCGGCGTGACGGTGCCCCGTTGAGCGTGGCGGACGGCCGCCCGGCGACTGCAGCGGCGTGGACCGCCGTCGAGGTGGCACGGTCCCTCCGGCGGCCACGGGCGTTGGCGACGCTGGACGCGGCGCTACGCAGTAGAAGCTGCGACCGGCGGGAGCTGACGATCGCTGCCAAGGCGCAGGCCGGTCGGCGCGGCATCGTGGCGGTACGTGACCTCATCCCGCTGGCAGACCCTCGGGCCGAATCGCCGATGGAGAGCGAGGCGAGGCTGGCCATGATCGACGGCCGGCTGCCCGCACCCCTGTTGCAGCACGAGCTCGTCGACCGCAGTTGGCGGATGTGGCGCGTCGACTTCGCCTGGCCGGACGCCAGTCTCGCGGTCGAGTACGACGGGTTCGACTGGCACAGCGACCCGGAGCGGTTCGCCCGGGACCGTCAGAAACGAGCCGCACTCCAGGAGATCGGCTGGAGCATGCTGTCGGTGGTGTCCGACGACGTCCGCAACCACCCTGCGGTCATGGTGCGGCGCATCGAGAACGCATTGATGCGCCGGATGGCGGCCTGAGCGTGCGTGAACTTCGTGATTTCGACGGCGTGTCCGCCGCAGACACGCACGCTCGCGGCAAAAGCCTCAGCTGCCCTTGAGGCGCACCGCGAGGTAGTTCCACACCTCAGAGATTGCCACCCGCTCCTGGGTCATCGCGTCGCGCTCGCGGATCGTGACCGCGTGGTCCTCCAGCGAATCGAAGTCGACCGTGATGCAGTACGGGGTGCCGATCTCGTCCTGGCGGCGGTAGCGGCGTCCGATCGCGCCGGCGTCGTCGAACTCGACGTTCCAGCTCTGGCGTAACTCTGCGGCCAGATCACGCGCCTTCGGCGACAGGTCGGCATGGCGCGACAACGGCAGCACCGCGGCCTTGACCGGCGCCAGGCGCGGATCCAGCCGCAGTACCGTGCGCTTGTCGACGCCGCCCTTGGCGTTGGGAGCCTCATCCTCGGTGTAGGCATCGACCAAGAACGCCATCAGCGAACGCGTCAGGCCCGCTGCCGGCTCGATCACGTACGGCACGTAGCGGGTGTCGCTGGCCTGATCGTAGAACGACAGATCCACGCCGGAATGCTGTGCGTGCGTGGACAAGTCAAAGTTGGTGCGGTTCGCGATACCCTCCAGCTCGCCCCACGGGTTACCGGCGAAACCGAACTTGTACTCGATGTCGGTGGTGCCGTCGGAGTAGTGCGACAGCTTGTCCTTGGGATGCTCGAAGAGCCGCAGGTTGTCGCGATCGATGCCGAGGTCGACGTACCACTGCAGCCGGGTGTCGATCCAGTACTGGTGCCACTCGGGGGCGGTCGACGGCTCGACGAAGAACTCCATCTCCATCTGCTCGAACTCGCGGGTGCGGAAGATGAAGTTGCCCGGGGTGATCTCGTTGCGGAAGCTCTTGCCGATCTGCCCGATACCGAACGGCGGCTTCTTGCGCGCGGTGGTGACCACGTTGGCGAAGTTGACGAAGATGCCCTGCGCGGTCTCTGGTCGCAGATAGTGCAGACCCTCCTCGGATTCGATCGGGCCGAGATAGGTCTTGAGCATCATGTTGAAGTCACGCGGCTCGGTCCACTGCCCCTTGGTGCCGCAGTCCGGGCAGACGATGTCGCTCATCGGCACCGAATCGGGGTCATTGATCCCCTTTTTCTCGGCGTACGCCTCCTGCATGTGGTCCTGCCGGTGGCGCTTGTGGCAGTTCAGGCATTCCACCAGCGGATCGTTGAACACGTCGACGTGGCCGGAGGCCACCCACACCTGACGCGGCAGGATGATCGCGCTGTCCAGGCCGACGACGTCGTCGCGGCCGGTGACCACCGACTTCCACCACTGCCGCTTGATGTTCTCCTTGAGCTCGACGCCCAGCGGCCCGTAATCCCAGGCGGACTTGGTGCCGCCGTAGATCTCGCCGGACTGGAACACCAGCCCGCGCCGCTTGGCCAGGTTCGCAACGGTGTCGATGATCGAAGACGGAGCCACGGATTGACAGCGTAGCGAGGTCACCGGTGACGCCCGCATCACATCCCCCATTGACATGCGCGGTCGTGCATGTATCGTGACACCTAATGAAAACCGTTTCCACTACGGCAGGTGTGCCCGACGTGCACATCCATGCCGGGACCCCGCCGGCCGAGATGCCGGCCCGTGCGGTCCTCGACTCGGCCGGGGATCTGCTGCGCGCCCTGGCCGCACCTGTACGCATCGCCATCGTGCTGCAGCTGCGTGAAGAGGCGCGCTGCGTCCACGAACTGGTCGACGCGCTGGACGTGCCGCAGCCCCTGGTCAGCCAGCACCTTCGCATCCTGAAGTCGGCCGGCGTGGTGGAGGGCTCCCGGTCGGGACGGGAAGTGTTGTACCGACTGGTCGACGATCACCTGGCCGAGATTGTGGTCGCCGCGGTCTCGCACACCGCCGAGGAGCCGCAATGACGGGCGTGATCCGCTCCACCCGGCAGCGCGCCGCCATCTCGGCACTGCTGGAGAACATCGACGACTTCCGCTCCGCCCAGGAACTTCACGACGAGCTCCGCCGCCGCGGCGAGGGCATCGGTTTGACCACGGTGTACCGCACGCTGCAGCAGATGGCGGCGGCCGGCGCGGTCGACACGCTGCGCACCGACACCGGCGAATCGGTGTACCGGCGCTGCTCCGAGCACCACCACCATCACCTGGTCTGCCGCGCCTGCGGTTCGACCGTCGAGATCCAGGGCGGTCAGGTCGAGACGTGGGCCGCCGAGGTCGCCCGCGAGCACGGCTTCTCCGACGTCAGCCACACCATCGAGATCTTCGGGGTCTGCAGCGACTGCGCAGACGGGAACTAACGCCGCTTCCGTCGCGCGCCGGCAACGGCGATGAGGACACCGCCGATCGCGATGATCGGTCCGAGTACAGACCAGGTCGTGGTGCTGCTCATCGGGCTCCCCTGCACCGCGCCGAACCCCTGCAGGGCGAACAGCAGGCCGAACAGCGCGACGACGACACCGACGACGATCATGGCGATGCGCATGTCCGCGACCCTAGCCCGTCAGAGCCTGTCGCACGTCGCTCCCGGTGGACAGCACCATCAGCACAAGCGTCCGCAGCGCGTCGTCAGTGAGTCCGGCGGCCGGAAAGTTGTAGCGCAACAGCACATCACCGGTCTTCTTGGCGTTGCCCCGCGCAGCGCCGATCTTCTCGACCAGAGACACCGTGCCCAGCAGCGTGTCGTGCGCATGCTTGGCCACCTTGGCGCGAATCTTGTTGTCCAGCGGCAGGTCCCACGCCAGCACCTGGGTCAGCGCCACCAGGTCGAGGTCCTTGGCGATGGTGACCACCCGCAACGACGCGAACGTCCCGTCGTGCTGCACCGTCAGCGCGCCGTCGTCCTCGCGGGTCACGGGCAGGATCTCGGCCAGCACGACCGCCAGGCGCTCCGACAGTTCCATCAGGCTCCTAGGCGCGCCCGAAGCGCCGGTTGCGGTTGACGTACTCCTCGCACGCCGCCCACAGGTCGCGGCGGTCGTAGTCCGGCCACAGCTTGTCCTGGAAGACGTATTCGGCGTAGGCGGCCTGCCACAGCAGGAAGTTGCTGGCCCGCTGCTCACCGGAGGTGCGGATGAACAGGTCGACGTCGGGGATGTCGGCCCGGTGCAGGTGCTTGGCGAACGCGGCCTCGCTGATCCGGGCCGGGTTGATCCTGCCGTCGACGGCCTCTTGCGCGAGTTCGCGCGCCGCCTCGACGATCTCGGTGCGGCCCCCGTAGTTGACGCAGTAGTTGATCGTGATGACGTCGTTGTCGACGGTCATCTGCTCGGCGATGTCGAACTCCTTGATCACGCTGCGCCACATGCGGGGCCGCGATCCCACCCAGCGCATCCGCACACCCATGTCGTTGAGGTTCTCGCGGCGGCGGCGCACCACTTCCCGGTTGAACCCCATCAGGAAGCGGACCTCTTCGGTGCTGCGCTTCCAGTTCTCGGTGGAGAACGCGTACACGGTGAGGTGCTTGATGCCGATCTCGATCGCCCCGCAGGTGATGTCGATCAGCACCGCCTCGCCCATCTTGTGGCCCTCGGTGCGCCCCAGACCGCGCTGGGTGGCCCAGCGTCCGTTGCCGTCCATCACGACGGCGACGTGGTTGGGCACCTGACCGGCCGGGATCTGCGGCGCGGCCTCCTTGGAGGTGTGCTGCGGCGGCCGGGCGAATTTGCCGTTGGTGTGCGGGGGCAGCTCGGGGAAGACGACCGGCCAGGTCGACTTGTCCGGGAAGGTCGGATAGTCGTCAGGCGCCGGGGGCAGCTGCGGGTAGCCCTTCTTCCGCTTGGTTGCCATGCGCAACATCCTGCCTGATGCCGCCGGCAGCCATCCGCTCTGCCCGGTAGACACGCTCCACCAGGGGCAAAGTCCGCAACTGCCGTTCCAGATGCCATTGCAGATGGGCGGCCACCAACCCGCTGGCCTGACTGCGGTGCGCCGGGGTGGAGATCTGCGCGTGCTCCCAGTCGCCTTCGTAGAGCGCGGCCATCAGATCCAGCACGCCCTGGGGCGGGGTCACCGACCCGGACGGCCGGCAGTGCACACACACGCTTCCGCCCGCGCCGACATGGAACGCCCGGTGCGGGCCCGGAGCCGCGCACCGCGCGCACTCGGTCAACGCCGGCGCCCACCCCGCGACCCCCATCGCGCGCAGCAGATAGGCGTCGAGGACGAGTTCGCGGGGACGGGTGGCGTCGGCCACCGCGCGCAGCGCGGACACGGTGAGCCTGTGCAGCGCCGGCACCGGGGCGCGCTCCTCCCCCGCGATCCGCTCGGCGGTCTCGAGCATCGCGCAGGCACAGGTGTAGCGGCCGTAGTCGCTGACGATGTCGGAGGCGAACGCGTCGATGGCCTGGACCTGGGTGACGATGTCCAGATTCCGGCCCGGGTGCAGCTGAACATCGATGTGCGCGAACGGTTCCAGCCGCGCACCGAACTTGCTGCGGGTGCGCCGCACGCCCTTGGCCACCGCCCGCACCAGACCGTGATCGCGAGTGAGCAGACTCACGATCCGGTCGGCTTCGCCGAGCTTGTGCTGACGCAGCACCACCGCCCGGTCCCGGTACAGACGCATCGGCCCAGTCTCCCACTGCCGGGGGACGATTTCCGGTTCGCAGCGCCGATATTCTCGTACGTGATGGCCGACACCGATTCCTCCAGCCCTTCCCGCCCCGTCTCCCCTGCTTCCCGGCGCCGCTTCCCCACCCTTGGCAACCAGTTGTTCCAGCTCGCCAGCGGCACCGCCACCTCGGTCGACCTGGTGACCCGCTCGCTGGAGGCCATCGAGGCGAGCCAGCCCACTCTGAACGCGTTCCGGGTGGTGCTGGCCCAGCAGGCGCTGGCCGACGCGGCCGAAGCCGACCGCACCCGTGCGGCCGGCGTGGACCTGTCGCGGTATCCGCTCCTCGGCATTCCGATCGCGGTCAAGGACGACGTCGACGTGGCCGGCGTGCCGACCCGGTTCGGCGCCGACGGCGAGGTCCGTCCCGCCGCGGCCGACGCGGAGGTGGTGCGCCGGCTGCGCGCCGCCGGCGCGGTGATCGTCGGTAAGACCAACACCTGCGAACTCGGCCAGTGGCCGTTCACCAGCGGGCCGGCATTCGGACACACCCGCAATCCGTGGTCGCGGGAGCACACCCCGGGCGGCTCGTCGGGTGGCAGCGCCGCGGCGGTGGCGGCCGGTCTGGTCGCCGCCGCGATCGGTTCCGACGGCGCCGGCAGCGTCCGGATCCCCGCGGCGTGGACGCACCTAGTCGGCATCAAACCTCAACGCGGACGCATCTCGACGTCGCCGTTGGCCGAGGCGTTCAACGGGATCACCGTCAACGGGGTGCTCGCGCGCACCGTCTCCGACGCCGCGCTGCTGCTCGATGCCGCCTCGGGCAATGCGCCCGGCGACCTGCACACCCCGCCTCCGGTGCGGGTATCGGACTACGTCTCACGGGCGCCCGGACCGCTGCGTATCGCAAAGTCCACGAAGTTCCCGTTCACGGTGTTCCGCGCGGCCCTGCACCCGGAGATCGGTGCCGCGCTCGACACCGTCGCCGACCAACTCACCCAGCTGGGTCACACCATCGTCGCCGCCGACCCCGACTACAACCTGCGGATGTCGTGGAACTTCCTCGCCCGCTCGACATCCGGCATTCCGGAGTGGATGGATCGCATGGGTCAGGGCGTGCGGTGGGACGGACGCACCCGCTCCAACGCGCGGATGGGCTGGCTGCTGTCGCAGAACGTGCTACGCAAGGCCCGCGCCCGGGAAGCACAGACCCAACAGCGCATCGGCTGGATCTTCAACCTCGCCGATGTCGTCCTGGCCCCGACCACCGCGCTGCCGCCGCCGAAAGTGCACACGTTCGACGGCCTCGGCGGCCTGGGCACCGACCGGACGATGATCAAGGCGTGCCCGGTGACGTGGCCGTGGAACCTGTTGGGCTGGCCGTCGATCAACGTGCCCGCCGGCTTCACCTCCGACGGCCTGCCGATCGGGGTGCAGTTGATGGGCCCGGCCAACAGCGAACCGCTTCTGGTGTCGCTGGCCGCCGCGCTGGAGGCCCTCAACGGCTGGGCCGCTCATCAGCCAGAGGACTGGTGGACGCCCCAAGCCCCGGCGGAGACACCGAAAATCGCGGCTCCGGACCCGGTCACCGGTCAGGTCGCGTAACCTGCGCTCTGTGATCGTCTGCAGGCTCGCGCGCGCGCTGCCCGCCCTCGTGGTGGTCGGCGCGGCCGTGGCGGCGATGCCCGTGGCCCAGGCCGACAACCGGCGCCTCAACGAGAGCGTCGTCGTCAACGTCTACACGATCCAGAAGAACAACAACTGCGGCACCGAGATCAAGATCAACCCGCAGCTGCAGTTGGCCGCGCAGTGGCACACCAACGACGTCCTGCGCAACCGGGCACTGAGCGGCGACATCGGTTCCGACGGATCCACCGTGCAGGACCGCGCCAACCGTGCCGGGTTCGTCGGCACCGCCGCCGAAACCGTCGCGATCAACCCGGCACTGGCGATCAGCGGCATCGAGATCCTCAACCAGTGGTACTACCGGCCCGACTACATGGCGATCATGAGCAATTGCGCAAACACCGAGATCGGGGTGTGGTCGGAGAACAGCCTGGACCGCACCGTGGTGGTCGCGGTGTACGGCCAGCCTCGCTAGCTAAAAGCCAAGCCTGCCAAGCTGTTTGGGATCGCGCTGCCAGTTCTTGGCGATCTTGACGCGCAGATCGAGAAAGACCTTGGTGCCGAGCAGCTTCTCGATCTGAGTGCGCGCGGCCGTGCCGACCTCGCGCAGCCGGGCCCCGCCCTTACCGATCACGATGCCCTTCTGACTGTCGCGTTCGACGTAGAGAATGGCGTGCACGTCCATGAGCGGATCGTCCTCCGGGCGGCCCGGTCTGTGCTCGACCTCCTCGATCACCACCGCCAGCGAGTGCGGCAGCTCGTCGCGCACCCCCTCCAGCGCGGCCTCCCGGATGAGTTCGGCCATCAGCACTTCCTCGGGTTCATCGGTGAGCTCACCGTCGGGATAGAACGCCGGGCCTGCAGGCAACTGCGCGGCGAGCACATCGGTGAGCACATCGAGCTGTGTTCCCGAAGTCGCTGAGACGGGGACTATCTCGGTGTCCGGCCCGACCAGTTCACTGACCGCGAGCAGCTGCTCGGCGATGCGGTCCTTGGACACCTTGTCGATCTTGGTCACGATCGCCACCAACGTGGTCTTGGGGGCGACGGCGCGAATCTGCTCGTAGATCCAGCGGTCACCAGGACCGATCTTCTCGTCGGCCGGGATGCAGAGCCCGATGACGTCCACCTCGGAATAGGTGTCCTTGACCAGATCGTTGAGCCGCTGACCGAGCAGTGTGCGGGGACGGTGCAGACCGGGGGTGTCGACGAGCACGATCTGGAACTCGTCGCGGTGCACGATGCCGCGGATTGTGTGCCGGGTGGTCTGCGGCCGGTTCGACGTGATCGCGACCTTGGTGCCGACGAGCGCGTTGGTCAGAGTGGACTTGCCGGTGTTGGGTCTTCCAACGAAACAGACGAAGCCGGACCGGAATTCGGCGTCGGCCGTCACAGCGGATTACCCGCGCGGTCGGTGACGATGACAGCGGCACCGCAGGACAGCTCACGGACGGCGGCCACTCCGGCGTCGTCGGCCGAACCACCCACCAGCACGGCGGCTTCCAGCCCGGTGGCGCCGCTGGACACCGCCGCCGCGACGGCCGCCTGCAGAGCCGTAAGGCGCAGGGAGTCGAGGGCGACGGGCGCTCCGGCGTAGGTGCGGCCGTCGGCGTCGCGTACCGCGGCCCCGCTGCCCGCCTCGGCCCGGCCCATCGCACCCCGGGCCAGCACCACCAGCTTGGCGTCCTCGGGTTCGAGCGCGCTCATTCGTGTCCTTCCGCGTTCTCCGGCTGTGCTTCGACAGGACTGACCAATACGGTGCCCACCCGCACCCGGCCGCGCGGGTCCGGCCCGCCCTCGGCCCGAAGTCGCAGCCCGTCCCAGGTCACCTCGGCGCCCGGCAGCGGGACGCGGCCCAGTTCCAGGGCGACCAACCCGCCGACGGTGTCGACGTCGAGGTTCTCGTCGAACTCCAGGTCGTAGAGCTCGCCGAGGTCTTCGATCGACAGGCGGGCTGACACCCGATACTGCCCGTCGCCGAGGTCCTCGACCGGGGCGACCTCGTCGGTGTCGTACTCGTCGGCGATCTCCCCGACGATCTCCTCCAGCACGTCCTCGATCGTCACCAGCCCGGCGATCGCACCGTATTCGTCGACCAGCAGCACCATGTGGACGCGGTCGCGCTGCATCTCGCGCAGCAACTCGTCGAGCGGCTTGGAGTCCGGCACGAAGGTGGGCTTGCGCATCACCTCCGAGACCGGCGTGTCACGGCCGCGGTTGGTCGAGTAATAGGTGCGCTGCACCAGATCCTTGAGGTAGACGACCCCGACGATGTCGTCGACGTTCTCACCGATCACAGGGATGCGCGAGTGGCCGCTGCGCACCGCCAGCGAGGTGGCCTGGCCCGCGGTCTTCTCGCTCTCGATCCACACCATCTCGGTGCGCGGGACCATCACCTCGCGGGCCGGGGTGTCGCCGAGTTCGAACACCGACTGGATCATCCGGCGCTCGTCGTCGGCCACCACACCGCGCTGCTGGGCCAGGTCGACGACCTCGCGCAGCTCGATCTCGGAGGCGAACGGGCCGTTGCGGAAGCCGCGGCCGGGGGTCAGCGCGTTACCGATCAACACCAGCAACCGGCTCACCGGCAACAGCAGCACCGAGATCGCCTGCAGCGGAAGCGCCGTCATCAACGCGATGGTGTAGGCGTTCTGCCGGCCCAGCGTCCGGGGGCCGACCCCCACCGCGACGAAGCTGATGACCGCCATGATCGCCGCCGCAGCCACCAGCCCCCAGGTCACGCCCAGGGTTCCGTCGAGGAACGCCGCCAGCAGCACCGTCGCACTCACCTCGCAGGTGATGCGCAGCAGCACGATGAGGTTGATGTAGCGCGGCCGCTCGGCCATCACCCGGGCCAGGCGCACCGCACCCGGCCGTTCCTCGCGGACCAGCTCCTCGACACGGGCCATCGACACCGTGCTCAGCGCCGCGTCCATCGCAGCGAACAGTCCGCCCAGAAAGATCAGCACGATGGCGCTGATCAGTTGGCCGGCCGGGCTCACGGAGTGTCGCCGGGGTTAACATCGGCGCCGTAGTTCACATCGTCGCCGTAGTTCACATCGTCGAAGTAGCGCGACTTGTCCAGCAGCCGGCGGTCTTTCTCGGTCTGCCGGTCCTGGTGATACGCCTGCACCTGGTCGGCGACCCACTCCTCGAGCAGTTGGCGCTGCAGCGCGAACATCTCTTTTTCCTCGTCGGGTTCGGCGTGGTCGTAGCCGAGCAGGTGAAGCACTCCGTGCACGGTCAGCAGGGCGAGTTCCTGACCGAGCGTGTGGCCCGCGTCGGCGGCCTGCTTGGCGGCGAACTCCGGGCACAGCACGATGTCACCGAGCATCGAGGGACCGGGTTCGGGCGCGTCCGGCCGCCCCCCGGGTTCCAGCTCGTCCATCGGGAAGCTCATCACGTCGGTGGGCCCCGGCAGATCCATCCAACGCATGTGCAGATCGGCCATGGCCGCGGTGTCGAGCAGCACCATCGACAGTTCCGCGGCGGGGTTGACGTCCATCTTGCGGATCACGAACCGGGCGACGCTGATGAGCTCCTCTTCGGAGACATCGACACCGGATTCGTTCGAGACCTCGATACTCATGAAAGTCGTTACCGCCGCGGACGTCCGGAGCCGGACGAACGCCGCTGCGCCCGGTTCATCAGGGTGGGTTCCTCGTATTTCGCGTAGGCGTCCACGATCTCGGACACCAGCCGGTGCCGCACCACGTCGGCGCTGGTGAGTTCGGCGAAGTGGATGTCGTCGATGCCGTCGAGGATGCGCATCGCAGCGTGGAGGCCGGACGCCGCACCGCCGGGCAGGTCGACCTGCGTGATATCGCCTGTCACAACGATTTTCGAGCCGAAACCCAACCGCGTCAGGAACATCTTCATCTGTTCGGCGGTGGTGTTCTGCGCTTCGTCTAAGATGATGAACGCATCGTTTAACGTCCGGCCACGCATAAATGCCAGCGGAGCCACCTCGATCACCCCGGCGCTCATCAGCTTCGGGATCAGTTCGGGATCCATCATGTCGTGCAGCGCGTCGTAGAGCGGCCGCAGGTAAGGGTCGATCTTCTCGTACAGCGTGCCCGGCAGGAAGCCAAGGCGCTCACCGGCTTCCACCGCCGGGCGGGTCAGGATGATCCGGCTGACCTGCTTGCTCTGCAGTGCGCTGACGGCCTTGGCCATCGCCAGATACGTCTTGCCGGTGCCGGCCGGGCCGATACCGAACACGATCGTCTTGGCGTCGATGGCGTCGACGTAGCGTTTCTGGTTGAGCGTCTTGGGCCGGATCGTCTTTCCGCGCCGGGACAGGATGTCGAGCGTCAGCACCTCGGCGGGCGATTCGTCGCCAGTGCCGGTCAGCATCCCGACACCGCGCCGCACCGCGTCCGGCGTCAGCCGCTGCCCCGCGCCGACCACCTCGACCAGCTCGGAGATGACGCGCTCGGCGAGCGCGACGTCGGCGGGCTCACCGGACAGGGTGATGTCGTTGCCGCGAACGTGGATCTCGGCGGACAACAGCTCTTCGAGTTCGCGCAGGTTCTCGTCGGAGGATCCCAGGAGGCCCATGACGTAATCGGGCGGAACTGTGATGCTACTGCGGACCAGCGATCCAGAAGACGATTCAGATGCGGCCGAGCTTGCGTTCTCGCGGGGCGCCACGTGAGGTTTTCTGCCTGCTTCCTGGGTCGGGTATGGGAAACCCCAGTTTAGCGCCGCCCCCGGCGAGCGCCCAATGCTTATGAGCTGGGGCGTTCGCGCGGGGGGCGGGACCGAACCACCAGGGGCCACCAGAACCAGCGTCCCAGCAGCGTCGCGATCGAGGGCATCATGAACGCCCGCACGATGAACGTGTCGAACAGCAGGCCCAGGCCGATCGTGGTGCCGACCTGCGCCATCACCCGCAGATCGCTGACCACCATCGATGCCATGGTCAGAGCGAACACCACCCCGGCGACCGTGACGACGCTGCCGGTGCCGCCGATCGCACGGATGATGCCGGTCTTGATCCCTGCCGGGATCTCCTCCTTGAACCGGGACACCAGCAGCAGGTTGTAGTCCGAACCGACGGCGATCAGCGCGATGATCGACAGGGCCAGCACCATCCAGTGCAGTTCGATGCCGACGATGTGCTGCCAGATCAGGATCGAGATGCCGAACGACGCGCCCAGCGACAGCGTCACGGTCCCCACGATCACCAGCGCGGCGACCAGACTGCGGGTCAGCACCAGCATGATCATCAGCACCAGACACAGCGCCGAGATCACCGCGATCAGCAGGTCGTAGCGGGAGCCGTCAGACATGTCCTTGAACGTCGCGGCGGTGCCTCCGAGCTGGATCGTCGCGTTCTCCAGCGGGGTGCCCTTGAGCGCCTCGATCGCCGCGATCTTGATCGGCTCGACGCGCTGCAGCGCCTCCTCGGTGGTGGGGTTGCCGCGGTGAGCGATCAGCATCCGCACGGTCTTGCCGTCGGGCGAGAAGAAGCTCTCCATCGCCCGCTTGAAGTCCTCGTTCTCGAACACCTCGGGCGGCAGGTAGAACGAGTCGTCGTTCTTCGCGGCGTCGAATGCCTTGCCCATTTCGGTGGAGTCGCGGGTCAACTCGTCCATCTGGTCGTAGAAGCCGCCCATGGTGGCGTACGTCGCCAGCATCATCTGGCGCATGCTCTCCATGGTCTCGATCATCGGCGGGAACGTGGCGAGCATCTCCGGCAGCAATGCCTTCATCTCGTCCATGTTCAGAACGGCCTTGTCGAAGGTGTCGGTCATCGTGCCGATGCCGTCCATGGAGTCGAACAGCGACCGAAACGACCAGCACAACGGGATGTTGTAACAGTGCGGTTCCCAGTAGAAGTAGTTGCGGATGGGCCGGAACTGGTCGTCGAAGTTGGCGACCATGTCACGCAACTGGTGGACGGTGTCGCGCATGTCCGTCATGTCGTCGATCATCACGGTGGTGATGTTCGAGAACTTCGTCATCAGGCCGTACATCTTTTTCATCGTCGCGATGGTCTCGCCGATGTCGTCGGCCTGGACGCGCATGTCGGCGATGCGGTCCTTCATCAGCTTCATGTTCTGCTGCTGGCCGACCCCCTGCATGCTGATCAGGAACGGGATCGACGTGTGTGCGATGGGCGCCCCGTCGGGCCGGCTCGGGGCCTGTACCCGGGCCACCCCTTCGACGTTGAAAACGCGTTTGGCGAGCCGGTCGAGGATCAGGAAATCCGACGGGTTCCGCAGGTCGCGGTCGGCTTCGACGATGAGCACCTCGGGGCTCATCCGTGAGAGCGAGAAGTACTTGGTGGCCGCCTGCAGACCGGCGTTGGCCGGGATGGACTCGGGGATGTAGCGGGTGTCGTCGTAGCTGGTCTGGTAGCCAGGCAGCGCGGCCAACCCGATCAGCGCCAGCGCAAGGGACGCCACCAGAATCGGCCCGGGCCAACGGACCACGGTTGCACCGACCCGCCGCCACGCCCGGATCCGCATGGCGCGCTTGGGTTCGAGCAGCCCGAAGCGGCTGCCGACGGTGACGATGGCCGGTCCCAGGGTGAGCGCGACCGCGACACCGGCGAGGATGCCGACCGCGCACGGCACACCCATACTCTGGAAATACGGCATCCGGGTGAAGGACAGGCAGTACATCGCGCCGGCGATGGTCAGACCGGACCCGAGCACCACGTGCGCGGTGCCACCGAACATCTCGTAGTAGGCCGCTTCGGGGCTCGCCCCCGACGCACGGGCCTCCTGGTAGCGGCCCACCAGGAAGATCGCGTAATCGGTGCCGGCCGCCACGGCCAACGAGATCAGCAGGTTCACCGCGAACGTGGAGAGCCCGATGATCTGGAAGTGGCCCAGCGCCGCCACCACGCCGCGCGCGACCGACATCTGAACGCCGACCATGATCAGCAGCAGCACCACGGTGGCCACCGAGCGGTAGAAGAACAGCAGCAGCACGATGATCACTGCGAACGTGACGAGCAGGATCAGCGCCATGCTGCTCTCGCCGGCGATGTTGACGTCGGCGGTCAATGCCGCGGGGCCGGTCACGTGCACCTGCACGCCGGGCGGCGGAGGCGATTCGGCGACGATCTCGCGCACGGCCGCGACCGACTCGTTGGACTTCGTCTCGCCCATGTTGCCGGCCAGGTTCAGCGCGACGTACGCGGCGTGGCCGTCGGTGCTCTGCGCGGCGGCCTCGGTGAGCGGGTCACCCCACATGTCCTGGATGTTGCGGACGTGATCCGGTGCGGCTTCCAGCTTTTCGATGAGCCGGTCGTAGTAGGCGTGCGCATCGTCGCCGAGCGGCTGGTCGCCCTCGAGCACCACCATCGCGATGGAGTCGGAGTCCGATTCGCCGAAGAGCCGGCCCATGTCCGACATGGCCTTCATCGCCGGCGCATCGCTCGGGCTCATCGACACCGCGTTCTGGGCGGCCACCACCTCCAGCTGCGGCACCAGCAGGTTCAGCGCCGCGACCAGAAGCACCCAGCCCAGGATGATCGGGACCGCGAGCCGGCGGATCCAGCGGGCAACGGGCGTCGGGTCCTGCAGGGACCGACCGGGGTGGGCCGACGCTCTCATGCCGACTTCGTGAAGCAGTAGACGTAGGCGGTCACGTTGTAGGCGGTCCGTTCGTCTTTGACGATGTCGTCGGCCAGGATGCGGCAGCCGATGAAGTCACCGTCACCCTGGGCCACCACGTTGCCGACCATGGCCGGGGAGTTCGTCTCGACCTCGATCGACCACGGCAGCGCGGCACCGACGACCTGATTCGGATCGCCCTGGTCGTCGATGTAGTTGATGTCGGCGGTGGCCCCGGGCTCACCGAAGATCTCGTAGCGGACGATCTTCGGGTCGGAGCGGTTGGCCTCCTCGGACATGTTCCCCGCATAGGTGGGCAGTTGGTGCGAGCCGAAGATGTTGCGGATCCGCCACACCGAGAAAGCTCCGACCACGAGGACGATCACCAATACGAGCGGTATCCACGCTCTGGTCAGACGGGTGAGAATCGGGAGTCCTTCGAGATCGGCGCAGCCCTCAGGCCCTTACAGTCAGAGGGAAGGCTAACCTATCTAAATTCCGGGTGGACGACTACCCCCCGGGGGTGTCTAGGACCAGCGGCCGGTCAGCGCGCCCAGCGCGCCCAGCGCGACCGCGGCGGCCGTGGAGGTGCGCAGCACCGTGGGGCCGAGCCGCACGGCGACCGCACCGGCCGCGGTGAGCGCGGCCAGCTCGTCGTCGGCGACCCCGCCTTCCGGGCCGACGATCAGGGTCAGTGAATCCGCTTGAGCCACCGGCATTTCGGCGAAGGATCGGGTGGCAGACTCGTGCAGCAACAGCACCGTGCCGGGTGCGGCGTTGCGCACCGACGCGACCAGGTCGCGGGTGGACACCACGCCGTCGACCGCGGGGATGCGGGGTCGGCGCGACTGCCTGGCCGCCGATCGGGCCACCGCGCGCCAGCGTCGTAACCCCTTGTCCACCTTCGCGGCGCCGTCCCATCGCGCCACGCAGCGCGACGCCTGCCAGGCGAGGAACGCGTCCGCCCCGGCCTCGGTGGCCAGCTCGACGGCCAGCTCCGAGCGGTCGGATTTGGGCAGGGCCTGCACCACCGTGACCGCCGGCGCCGCAGGCGGGGCGACGCGGCGGTCCAGCACCCTGGCCGTCAGCCGTCCTTTGGCGACGTCCTCGACGATGCAGTGCGCGATCGCCCCGGCGCCGTCGGCGAGGTCGAGCTCCTCCCCCGCCCGGGTCCGGCAGACGGTGGCGGCGTGATGTCCCTCTTCGCCGTCAACGATGGCGAGGTCGCCTGGGGCGGGAACGACGTCGACGTAGAAGAGACTGCGCATCGGGACGGCGGCGCGGGATCAGCGGCCGGTGAACGTCTCACGTAGACGCGAGAACAGCCCGCCGCCGTGCGAGGAGGCACTGCCGTTCTGGGCCGAGCGCACCTCCGCCTTGTCCTTGGTGCGTTCCCTGAACGCGCGCAACAGTTCGATGTCCTCATGGTCGAGCCGGGACGGCACGACCACGTCGATGTGGGCGTGTAGGTCGCCGCGCACCCCGGAGCGCAGGTGCGGCATACCGTGTCCGCGAAGCGTGGTCACTGACCCGGGCTGGGTGCCCGCGGCAATGGTGATCTCGGTGGGGCCGTCGAGGATCGCGTCGACGGTGACCGTCGTACCGAGTGCGGCGTCGACCATCGGCACCGACACCGTGAAATGCAGGTCGTCACCGTCACGGACGAACACCGGGTGGGGCTTCTCGTGCACCTCGACGTAGAGGTCGCCGGCCGGACCCCCGCCCGGCCCGACCTCACCCTGGGCGGCCAGCCGCACCCGCATGCCGTCGCCGACACCGGCGGGGATCTTGACGCTGATCTCGCGGCGGGCCCGCACCCGTCCGTCACCGGAACACCGGTTGCACGGGTCCGGGATAACCTCGCCGACCCCACCGCACACCGGGCACGGCCGTGAGGTCATCACCTGACCCAGCAGCGAGCGCTGCACGGTCTGGATCTCCCCGCGTCCGCCGCACGTGTCGCACGTGATCGGGGAGGAGTCGCCGTGGGTGCCCTTGCCGTGGCAGAGGTCGCACAGGATGGCGGTGTCGACGGTGACCTGCTTGGTCACGCCCGTCGCGCACTCCTCAAGGTCGAGGCGCATCCGCAGCAGCGAATCGGAGCCGGGCCGGACGCGACCGACCGGTCCGCGTGAGGTGGCGCCGCCGCCGAAGAACGCCTCGAAGACGTCGCCGAGACCACCGAACCCGGAGAACCCGCCGCCGCCGGCCGACGCGGATTCCAGCGGGTCGCCGCCGAGATCGACGATGCGCCGCTTCTCCGGATCACTGAGGACCTCGTAGGCGGCGCTGATCTCCTGGAAGCGGGCCTGGGCGCCTTCGTCCGGATTGACGTCCGGGTGCAGTTCGCGGGCGAGCCTGCGATAGGCGCGTTTGATCTCCGAATCACTCGCGCCCTTGCTCACTCCGAGCAACCCGTAATAGTCGCGTGCCACGCTCAACCTTTCCCACCCCACCGATCCGCGTAAACCCGTTCAGGGCGCGCGGTCAGCGGTTTCCTAAGACTTCGCCAATATAGAGAGCAACTGCGGCGACGTTGGCGATGGTTCCCGGATAGTCCATCCGTGTGGGACCCAACACACCCATGCCGCCGAACACCTTGCCCGCGCTGCCGTACGCCGTGCTGATCACCGAGGTTCCCGCCATCTCCTCGGCCTCGGTCTCGTGACCGATGCGCACGGTCACCTTGCCCGCCTCCTGCTGTTTGGCCAGCAGGCGCAGCACCACCACCTGCTCCTCCAGCGCCTCGAGCACCGACCGCAACGAGCCACCGAAGTCGGCGGTGTTACGCGTCAGGTTCGCCGTGCCACCCAGCAGCAGCCGCTCCTCGGTATGTTCGACCAAGGTCTCGACGAGCACGGTTGCGGCTCTGCCGACTGCGTTACCCAGGCCGTCGTGCTCGTTGAGGTTAGACGCCAGGTCCGACACCGCGATCGAGGCCGCCGTCAGGGGCTTGCCTTCGAGGGCCTGGCCCAGCAGGTCGCGCAGCCGCGACAGCTGCGCGTCGTCGATCGCGTCGCCGAGTTCGACGATGCGCTGATCGACGCGGCCGGTGTCGGTGATCACGACCAGCAGCAGCCGCGCCGGCGTCAGCGCCACGACCTCCAGACGCCGCACCGAGGACGTGGTCAGGGTCGGGTACTGGACGACCGCGACCTGACGGGTCAGCTGCGCGAGCAGCCGCACCGCCCGGCGCAGCACATCGTCGAGGTCGACACCGGACTCGAGGAACTGCAGGATCGCTCTCCGCTCCGCCCCCGACATCGGTTTGACGTCCTCGAGCCGGTCGACGAACTCGCGGTAGCCCTTCTCGGTAGGCACCCGCCCCGAACTGGTGTGCGGCTGGGTGATGTACCCCTCGGCCTCCAGAACAGCCAAGTCGTTGCGCACGGTTGCGCTCGATACGCCGAGGTTATGACGTTCCACGAGAGCCTTGGATCCGATCGGCTCCTTCGTGGCGACGAAATCGGCGACGATGGCCCGGAGAACCTCGAAACGACGTTCGTCGGCGCTGCCCATTTGTTCACCCACCTGAAGAAGTCACGTACCGGTCGCGTTCATTTTACGGCGGACCCCGGATGCGGGTCGGTCGAGCGGCCGGGCGACACGGTCGTCGGAGGCAGGCTAACCTAACGAATCAGGCAACAATCACGGGGGCAATGGGCAGCAAAGGCGCGTCGATGATCTTCAAAGGGGTTCGCGATGGCAGGCCCTACCCTGACCACGGTCTGTCGCACCGACAGTGGGCCCAGATCCCGCCCCGGCAGATCCGGCTCGACGAACTCGTCATGACGACCACGGTGCTGGCGCTCGACCGGCTGCTGTCCGAGGACTCGACGTTCTACGGCGATTTGTTCCCACACGCGGTCAAATGGCGCGGCAACGTCTACCTCGAAGACGGACTGCACCGCGCGGTGCGGGCCGCCCTGCGCAATCGCACCGTCCTGCACGCCCGGGTGTTCGACATGGACGTCGCTTCGCAGGCCACCTGAGCCCGTCTCCGTCAGTAACCGGCTTCAGCAATCTCTCGCCGTACGACGTCAGCAGATTCGTAGCAACGATTCTCGCCCACCAGCGCCCAGCCGCCCGGCGCTCAGGCGGCGCTCATAGCAGACTCACGCAACCTCTGCGGCGAAGTGCGCAACACACTGCCGCGTTGCCGATTCGCCCGTTCGCCCACAAACCTGCAGCTCATCGATTACCTTTTAGGTTAGGCAAACCTATTGCCAGGGTCACATCCCTCCGTTAGCATTCACCAATCTCACAGGAGATACATAGGAAATACATAGCTGACAGGGGAAATGTGTGAAGCAAGACCTTCGTGTCCCGGTGCCGGGATGCGTGTACGACACCGGGCGCGCTCCAGCGAGCCACCGTCGCAGCAAAGCGTTCATGGCGAGTGTTGCGGTCGCCGGCGCCGGCGTTCTGGCCGTCGCCCCCACACTCGACACGGCGGCATCGACCGTCCGTCCGCACGCACACGTGACGGCTCACGAGTTGTCGGCGTTCGAAAACCCCCTGGCGCTGTGGGGGACGACGATCTCGAACTCCCTGACCACCGCGGGTGGGCTGGGACACAACATCGTGGCGCAGACGACCGCGCTGGGACAGGCGCTGGGTAACCCCGCGCTGCACGCCGAGATAATCGAGGTCCTGTTCTCGTCGGTGACCAATCCACTGCCGTTTCTCACCGAGACGCTGAAGTTCCCGTTCACCTACGGTGCCCGGATCGGCGCGGGACTCGAGGCCGCCTCGGCGGCCTCGTGGGGTGCGCTCGCGAAGCTGCCCGAGGCGATCGTCACCGCGGCGGGCTTGCTGCTGCAGGGCCAGTTCCTGGCGGCATACGGTCAGATCAACCACTGGTTCCTGGTCGACGCCCTCTCAGAGGGCAGGGCCGGTCTGCTCGATGCCCTCCGCGTTCCCGGCGACTTCCTGGAGTCCATCGGGTTGCACCCCCTAGCCCGAATCCTCGGCACGTCGTGGATGGACGAAGGCACCGCCGGACCCGGCTACGGACCTGGCCTGCTGTCGCGCGGTGTGATCGGCAACCTCGGTCGGGCCCTGTTCGCACCGCCGATCACAGCGATCTTCCAGACCGTCGAGATCCTGGACCGAGCACGGGAAGCGCTGTTCTCAGGCGATCTGGTCACGTTGGTCAGCGAGGTCGTCAACGCCCCGGCCAAGATCCTCAACGCGTTCCTCAACGGCTACGTGCCTGCCTTCGTCGACGACCCCGACAGTCCTTTCCCGCCCGACGGCCCCGGCCGGAACTTCCCCGGCCTGTTCTCCCCCACCGGCACTCTCGACTTCCTCTTCGTCCAATTGCCGCGGGAGATCGCCCGGGCGCTCAATCTGCAGCGCCCGCAGCCGGAGCCCGAAGCCGACGCCTCGGCGAGCAGTCCGACCACAGAGGTGTCGTCGACCTCGGCAGCCTTCTCCGACGATGCGGCGACTTTCACGATCGACACGGCCGGGTCGGGATCAGCCACCGATGCCCAGGACACCGGCGCCCCGGAGGTACCCGCCGACACGGACACGGTGACCGACACCGACGGTCAGAACGGCGGTGACGGCACCGAGCCCCCCGTCGACACTGACGGGGACGACGTCGACGGCGCACCTGTCGGCGAGGACGACACCGACAGCGCGGACGACGTGGCGAGCGACGAGTCGGGCGGCGACGACGCGCCCGCCGGTGGTGACGACGACGAGTCGGCGGCAACCGCACCCGGGTTGGACGCCGGTGCAGGTACCGACGGTGACTCCGGATCCGGCGGATCGGACAGCACCGAGTAACCGGCGTTGACACGAGGGCCCTTGGGGGTGGCCGGGCCGCCACTCCCAAGGGCCCTTCCGGCCTGTGCCTGCGCGGTCAGCTCATCGACTCCCGCAGGCTGCGAGGCCGCAGGTCGGTCCAGGTGTCTTCGACGAAGGCCAGGCAATCGGCACGGGTGCTCTCCCCGAAGACAATTCGCCACCCGGCGGGCACGTCGGCGAAGGTCGGCCACAGGCTGTACTGCTCCTCGTCGTTGACCAGCACGTAGAACGCACCGTTGTCGTCATCGAACGGGTTGGTGCTCATCGGTTCTCCTCGTCGAAGGGGGTTGCGCGGCACCCGCGTAGTGGGCCCCGAGCACACGATCGGACAGCAGCCCGAGGCAGCTGAGGTTCGGAAATCCCGGGCCTTGCATCAGCCCGGACAGGCCGGGCAGGAACAACTTCGGAGTCAGCGCGGCCACCGACAGGTCGTGACCGATGGATTCCTGCAGCGAATCACCCGTCAGCGGGGCGCGCAGCGCCAGCTCGATCAGATCGCGCGCGTCCTGGCTGAACAACGGCTCGAACCACATGGAGTCGGCGCCGGAGCCGTCGATCACCAGATCGAAACCGTGCACGGTCTCCAGCGCTTCGCCGCCGCGGTTCGAGCTGAGGGTCAAGCGGATCCGCTCGTCGCGCGCGACGGCGTGGGCGACCCGGCCGCGCAGATGGCGGATCCGATCGTCGGCGAGCAGCGCGTCCTGCACCCGAGCCGAGAACACGCCACGGTCGGTGCGGGCCAGCGCGTCGCGCCGTTCGGTCACCGTCAAGCCGGCCCAATCCGTCGGGTCGGAGAACAATGTGTTCTCGAAGAAGCTCTCCCCGCGGGTGAACAGGGTGACCTGCGGCGAGATCACGGTGATGGTCGAAACACGGTGCCGGAAAAGCTCGTTGAGCATGGACGCCGCCGTCTCGCCCCCTCCGATGACCGCGACCCGCTCGGCGACGATCAGATCCGGCCGGGCCGCGCGTTCCCAGAACTGGGCGATCGACAGGACATGTGGGTCGTGCGGCAGTATCGAGCGCTGAGCCTGCCCGGGTCCGGTGATCATCACGCCGTCGGCAGCCGCGCTGCGCTGCGGCGTGACCACCTCCCACCGCCGGCCGTCGGTTGAGATGCGTTGCACCTCACCGGTGATCACTGTCATACCGATGTTGTGGGCGACCCAGCGCAGGTAGCGGCTCCACCCGACGTGGGTGGGTGCCGGCCGGCCCCGGTCGATCCATTCCGCGAACTGTGCGGTGGCCACCAGATAGGACTGCCAGCTGTGCCGCATCATCCGCTCGTCGAGTTCGGCGTTGCGGCGGGGCACCAGCGAAGACCGGTACGGGAAGCCCACGTCCTTCTCGGGGCTGGTGCCGAGCCGGTGCTGACCGTCGGTCCAGCCGCCCACGGACTGCCAGTTGGCGGCCACGACGCTGCGCTCGATCGCCACCACGTCGGGCACGTCGACGCCCATGGCGCGCAGTTCGGCGGCTTTGGCCGCCACCGCGATCGCCTTCGGGCCGGCGCCGACGACGGCGAGGGTCGGGGTGGGCGGAGTCGTCATAACGCCTCTGCGAGTGCGGTGACCGCCCGCTGCCAGAGCACGGTGAGCCGGTCGACTTCTGCCGCGTCGGACAGCACGGTGCTCCAGCGCCAGCTGGTGCGTAGCTGCGGCCCGTCGGCGCCGCCGGAGATCACCGAGATGACGTCGAACGTATAGCGCAGCGGCAGGTCCGGCTCGGCGGCGGCCGGCATGTGCGCGTTGAGGGTTTCGTCGGTGATCAGCGACCACGCGTGCGTAGTCTGGTCGGCGCTGAGGTCGTGCCTGCCGACGTAGTTGAACTCGACCTGCGGGTCGGGCATTGCCGCCAGGGCTTCGTCGCGCCGCGTATAGCGCAGCAACCCGTAGTCGAGGCCCCGGTCGGGCACCTCGGCGAGCTGCCGGGCGACCGCGCGGAGCAGGGTGCGGGCCGCGGCCGGATTCCGACCCGCGGTGTGCACGTCGATCGCGGCCTCCCCGGCGCCGAGGCGCACCGGATACACCGACGTGAACCACCCGACGGTGGTGGAGGTGTCGACACCGCCCCCGACGAGCGCGTCCTCCCGGCCGTGCCCCTCCAGGGCGACGAGCGTGCCGTGGTGGGCGGGCTGCCCGCGCTCGATCCGCCACGACGCCAGCGTGAGAGTCAGTGCGGTGAGCAGGAAATCACGCATCTGAAGGCCCGCGTGGTCGAGCCGGTCCAGGATGGCCCGGGTGACGGCGGCATCGGTGAGGACGTCGGTCGTGCGCAGCGAGGCCCAGGTGTCGCGCCGCGGGTCGGCCCGGCGCCGGCCGAGCTCCGGGTCGGGTCCGGCGAGTTGCCCGACCCAGTACTCCCGGCTGTGCTCGACAGTCTCGGTACGGCTGCGCTCGTGCAGTCGCCGCGTCCATTCCCGGTAGGTGGTGTACTCGTGGGCCTGGTCCACGGGGTGCCCGGCAGCCAGCGCGGCATCGAGTTGGGCCAGCGCGCCGAGGATCACGTACCACGACACCACGTCGGTGGCCAGGTGGTGAACGCACAGCGCCAGCACCGGCGGACCCTGCCGGAACCAGACCGCCTGGACCATCGAGCCCGAAGCCGGGTCGATACGGTCAAGTGCGGCAGCCACTTCGACCTCCAGCGCGGTATCGGCGGCGGCATCCACCGCGTGGAGCACGTCGGCGGCGCACACCGCGCCGGGCGCACGGGTCACCAGCCGGCCGCGCTCGTCGAGGACCGCTCGGAGCATGTCGTGGCGGTCCAGCAGGGCCTGCACGATCTGCTCCAGACGCTGCCCCGGCAGATCCGCAGGCAGCGACACGAGCACATTCTGGGTGAACCGGCGGAAGTTCCCGTACTCGTACATCCAGGACATGATCGGCGCGGGCATCACCTCACCGAAGCGGTCGTCGGTGACCGGGGCCGGGGCGTGGTCGTGCGCAGAGGCATCGATCGCGGCGGCCAGTTCGCGAATGTTGTTGCACTCCAGCATCAGCCGGGCCCGCATCTCGATCCCGCGGCGGCGTGCGGCCTGCACCAGGGTCAGCGCCACGATGCTGTCCAGCCCGGTCTCCAAGAAGTCGGCCTCGACGTCGACGCCGTCCTCGCCGAGCACCTCGGACAGCAGTTCGACCAGTGCCGTCTCGGTCGGCGTCTGCGGCGCCGCCGACACGGCGTCCTCGATCGCGATCCCGGCCAGCGCGGCCTCGTCGATCTTGCCGTGCGAGGTCAGCGGCAGCTCGGACAGCACGACGACGCGCTGCGGAACCATGTAGCGCGGCAGGCGTGTGGCCATCAGCGCCCGCAGATCGGCGAGAGCCGGAGGGTTCACCCCTGCGGCGACGTACGCGGTCAGCCTGGCCTGCGCGCCACGCCGGTCGACGGTGACGTGTGCGTCGGTGACGGCTGGGTGCTCGCTCAGTACCGCCGCGATCTCACCGGGTTCGACGCGGAAGCCGCGAATCTTGACCTGGTCGTCGGCACGGCCGAGGAACTGCAGGCCGCCGTCCGCACCGCGCCGCACCACGTCGCCGGTGCGGTACATGCGGGCCCCGGGCGTGAAGGGGTCGGCGACGAACCGTCCCGCCGTTTCGGCGGCACGGCCCAGGTAGCCGCGGGTCAGCTGCCGGCCCGACAGGTACAGCTCCCCCGCGACGCCGTCGGGCACCGGCCGCAGCCATGCGTCGAGCACGTAGGCGCTCATGCTCCGGGTCGGCCGGCCGATCGAGGGTTTCCGGTACTCGTCGATGGGCGCGACCACCGCCTCGACCGTGGTCTCGGTCGGCCCGTAACAATTGAACGCGGTCATTCCGGTGCGGACGCACTCGTCGCCGATCAGCCGCCACAGCGCGGGACTCACCGCCTCCCCTCCGAGGGCCAGCACCGCGAGCGGAACGGTGCTCAGCAGGCCGAAGTCGCGCAGTTGGGCGAACATCGACGGCGTGGTGTCGAGCATGTCGACGGCGAAGCGGCCGATGCCGTACACCAAAGCCTCTGCGTCACGCTGGGATTCGTCGCCGATGAGGTGCACCGAATGCCCGTCGAGCAGCGCCGCGAGCGGCTGCCAGGCGGCGTCGAAGGTGAACGACCACGCGTGACCCACGCGCAGCGGACGACCGATCCGCTCGGCCGCCGGGCGCAGCACGTGCTCGGCGTGGTCCTCGGCGTAGGCCAGCACCGCGCCGTGCGTGCCGACCACGCCCTTGGGTCTGCCGGTGGTGCCGGAGGTGAACACGATGTACGCCGCCTGGTCGGCGGACGCGCGGGCGGGTCGGTATCCGGCCGGCGGCCCGGCGGTGGGCACCGCGGCGACGAACGCATCATCGATCACCACCGCCGCGCCGGACTGTTCGAGAATGTCGCTGATGCGTTCGCCGGGCATGGCCGGGTCGAGCGGGACGATCACCCCGCCTGCCTTGAGCACGCCGAACATCGCCACCACGTAGTCGGGCCCACGCGGCAGCAACACCGCGACCGGGATCTCGGGGCCCACGCCGGCGGCGATGAGCGCAACGGCCATCCGGTCGGCGGCCTCGTCCAGTTCCCGATACGTCAGCGTGCCGCAGTCCCCGCCGGCCTCCCAGGTCAGCGCGACCGACCCGAGCCGGTCGCCGGCGATGCGGGTGAACCTGTCGTGGATGCTGTGGGCAGTCGCCGGATCCGGCGTCACCGGCCCGGGGGGGTACTCGGCGGGCAGCAACACCCCGGCGGCGCGCAGCGGTCGCTCCCAGCAGTCGATCAGGCGTCCAGCAGTGTGCAGCACCCGCCTACCGAGATCGTCCGGCCGCAGCGCGCCGAGCGCGCCGTCGACCGCCTCGACGAACACCGTGAGCCGGTCGTCGGCCAGATGCGCCGCGATGGTCACCGGGAAGTGCGACAGACTCTCCAGCGCCGACGGCACGAACGTCGCGCCGTTCGCCTCGAACTCCGTTTGGCCCACCAGCCCGCCGGGCGGGAAGTTCTCATACACCAGCAAGGTGTCGAACATCTCGCCGATTCCGCCGAGGGCACGCAGCGCGGAGTGGCTCAGGTAGCTGTGATCGCGCAGCGCAGCTGCTTCGCGCTGCAGGGCCAGGCACTGCTCGCCGGTCGGCGCGCCGGGGTCCAGGCGCACCCGCAGCGGCACGGTGTTGATGAACAACCCGACCATGCGCTCGACGCCGACGAGTTCGCCCGGACGTCCGGACACCGTCACGCCGAACACCACGTCGGTGCGGGCGGTGACGACCGAAAGCACGGTGGCCCAAGACATCTGGATCAGGGTGTTGAGCGTGACGCCGCGACTCCTGGCGGCCTCGGCGAGCCGACCGATGGTCTCGGCGTCCAGCATCACCTCGGTGAGCCGGGGCCGTCCCGACGGCGCCGACGACGTCAGAGCCGGCGTCATCAGCGTGGGCCCGTCGACACCGGCCAGATGCCGCCGCCACAGTGCGCGGCCGGACTCGTCGTCGCGACCGGCCAGCCAGCCGATGTAGTCCCGGTAGGGCCGTGGCGGCGGCGGCAGCGCCGTAACGTCACCGCCGGCGCGGTACAGGGTCAGCAGCTCACCCATGAACAACGGCAGCGACCAGCCGTCGATCAAGATGTGGTGGGCGGTCACCACGAACCGCCAGCGCTGCGGCGCCTCGATGAGCAGGAAACGGATGACCGGGCCCCGCTCGAGTGTGAAAGGCGCAGCGCGCTCGTCCTTTTCGATCTCTTCCAGTTCGGCGTCGTCGGCGGCGGTGACATGACGCCACGGCACGTCGACCCGTTTCGGGATGACCTGCACGGCACGGCTGAGGTTGCCCTTGACGAAACTGGCCCGCAGGTTGGCGTGCCGCTCCAGCAGCTCCGCCGCGCACCTGCGGAGCAGGTCGGCGTCCAGCCGACCGGTGGCGTCGGCGGCCATCGCGATGACGTAGGGGTCGTCGTCGCGGCCATCGGACAGCGTCGCCATGGAGAAAAGCCCCTGCTGCAGCGGGCTCAGCGCCAGCACGTCCTCGATGACGGGCGGCTCGGCGCCGGGTTCGGTCTGGGTCGGCTCGGTCTGGGTCATTGCCCGGCGCCCCACGATGCGGTCAGTGCGGCGAGTTCGTCGGCGGGAAGCCCCGACACCGACATCGGCGCGTGGTGGGTGTCCGGCTGGTCATCGGCCGCGCCGGTGCCGCTGTCGATGGCGGCGGCCAGTTGCGCGAGCTGCGGATGCTCGAAGACCATGCGCGCGCTCAGGTCCAGGCCGGCATCGCGTGCCCGGGCGGCGAGTTGGACGGCCAGCACGCTGTCACCGCCGAGCCCGAAGAAGTCGTCGTAGCGGCCCACCTCCCCGGCGCCGAGCAGCCCGGAAAGCAATGCGGCCAAAGCACGTTCGGTGTCGGTCTGCGGCTCCTCGAACTCGACCTCGGCGGGCGGAGCCGCGTTGACGACGTCGCCGGCGGCGGGCCGGCGGGCGACGATCTCGAGTCGGCCGTCGTCGTTCCAGCGGGCACGGTCGCCGGTGCGGTAGCGCTCCGTTGCCTCGAAAGGACCACCGCTCAGGTACAGGTCGCCGAGCACGCCGACCGGCACGGGCGACAGATCGGCGTCGAGCACCTCGACGCGGGCGCCGGTGCTCCATTCCTGCGAGATGCGTTTCCTCTCCTCGGCGCAGAGGATGTCGACGTCGCCGAGCGCACGGTCGGGGGTGTCGACGAACGCCGCCACCACCCGGGTCAGCCACCCGCCGAGCCGTTCGACGGTGCGGCGGGTGTAGAGCTCCGGCCGGTAGATCAGGTAGCCGCGGTAGCCCTCGCCGTCGCGCCCGGAACCGTCCCCGGCCAGGAAGTTCAGCGACAGATCGGCCTGGGCGATGTCGAACGTCGGTTCCAGTGCCGTGAATTCGGTGTCGGCGTCGATCATCTGGCGCTGCGGCAGTTGTTCCCGCACGTGCACCACCACCTGAAACAGCGGGTTGCGGGCCAGGGTGCGCGGCGGATTCACCGCCTCGACGACCTGTTCGAACGGCACGTCCTGATTGGAGTACGCCGACAACGCCATGTCGCGGGCGCGGGTCAGCACCTCGCGCAGCGTCGGGTTGCCGCGCAGGTCGTTGCGCAGCACCACGAAATTGACGAAGAACCCGACGAGCTGTTCCAGCTCGGCCTCGGAGCGGCCCGCCACCGGTGTGCCCATCGGGACGTCCAGGCCGCCACCGGCTTTCGCCAGCGTCACCGCGACCGCGGCCTGCAGCAGCATGAACTCGGTGATGCCGACCTCGCGGCACAGCTCGGCGATTCTGCGCCGAACGTCACCGTCGATGGTGAACTCGACGGCGTCACCCTTGCCGGTGGGCAGCCGGGGGCGCGAGAAGTCCAACGGCAGCCCGGATTCCACCGGAGCACCGGCAAGCTGACGAACCCAGTACTCGCGCTGCGGTGCGGCGATACCGGTGTCGTCGCTGAGCAGCTTCGCTTGCCATGCACCGTAATCCGTGTACTGCACGGGCAGCGGCGCCCAGGTCGGCCGCTCCCCGGCCTTCCGGGCGCGGTATGCGGTCACCAGGTCGCTGAACAGCACGCCGCCGGACCAGTGGTCACCGGCGATATGGTGAATCACCACGGACAGCACATGTTCCGGAGTTTGATCGGCGGCTCGGCCGTCCGGAGCCTGATCCACGGCGAACACCGCCGCCCGGATCGGCCAGTCTTCTTCCAGATCGAAGGTGCGTTTGCGCTCGCGGTCAAGTTCGGCCTGCAGCCACTCCTCGCCCTCACCGCGGGCCCGCCGGACCGGGACGTCAGAGACCGGGTTCACGATCTGGTAGGGCACACCGTCGATCTCGCGATAGGTGGTGCGCAGGACGGCGTGCCGCTCCACGACGTCGCGAATAGCGGCGACGAACGCGTCGACATCGCAGGGGCCGGTCACCCGCGCCGCGAACGGGATGTTGTTGATCGGGCTGCGACCCTCGATCCGGTACCCGAACCACGAACGCAGCTGCGACGACGACAGCGGCGCCGGGCCGTCCAGTGGCGCGGCGACCAGCCGAGGCCTGCGGGTGGTGGCGTTCTCTCCGAACGCCAAGGTGTCGATGTGGGCGGCCAACCGGGCGACGGTCGCGTGCTCGAAGACATCGCGCACCTCGACGTCCGCGCCGAACCGGCTCCGCAGCTCGGCCACCAGCCTGGTGGCCAGCAGCGAGTGCCCGCCCAGGTCGAAGAACGAGTCGTCGGCGCCGACGCCGCTACGACCGAGCAACTCGGCGAACAGCTGCGCCAGTCGGGCCTCGGTGCCCTCGGCCGGCTCACGGAACTCGGTTGCCGCCGAGATGTCCGGCTCGGGCAGCGCGGCGCGGTCGATCTTGCCGTGCGCGGTGATCGGGATCTCGTCGACCACCACGTAGGCGGCCGGCGTCATGTACTCGGGCAGTGCGGCGGCCACCCGGGCGCGGACCCTGTCGACGTCCACCGCCGCCCCGTCGGCCGGGGTCAGGTAGCCGACCAGGCTCTTGCCGAGGTTGGGCAGGTCGGCGACGACGACCACGGCCTGCCCGACGCTGGGGTCCACGGTGATCGCGGCGGCGACGTCGCCCAGTTCGATGCGGAACCCGCGGATCTTGACCTGTTCGTCGGCGCGGCCGACGAACTCGATGTCACCGTCGGCGTTGAGCCGCGCCAGGTCACCGGAGCGGTACATGCGCGCACCGGGGGTGAACGGGTCGGCGACGAACCGCTCGGCGGTCAGCCCCGGCCGGTGATGGTAGCCACGCGCGACATGGGCTCCGCCGATGTAGATCTCGCCGATGGAACCAACCGGCACCGGTTGCAGCGCATCGTCGAGCAGGTGGATCTGCGTGTTGATCTTGGGTTTGCCGATCGGGACGATCCGGGTGCCCTGCCTGCCCTCGACCTTGAACCGGGTGGCGTTGATGACGGTTTCGGTGGGTCCGTAGAAGTTGTGCAGCAGCGCGTCGAAGGTGGCATGGAACTTGTCGGCCACCTCACCGGGCAGCGCTTCACCGCCGATCGGCACCCGCTGCAGGGTGCGCCACTGGTTCACCCCGGGCAGCGACAGGAACAGCCCGAGCAGTGACGGGACGAAGTGCATCGCGGTGATGCCCTCGTCGCGCAGCAGCGCGGTCAGGTAACCGATGTCGTTCAGACCGCCGGGGCGGTGGATCACCAGCCGGGCACCGCAGGCCAGCGTGCCGAACACCTCGGCGATGGACACGTCGAAGCTCGGTGAGGCGACCTGCAGCAGCCGGTCGTTCTCGTCGACCTCGTACTCGTCGGCGAACCAGACGAAGTACTCGGCGACCGGTCGGTGCGGCACCGGGACGCCTTTGGGCAGGCCGGTTGAACCGGAGGTGTAGATCAAGTAGGCCGTGTTGTCCGGGCCCACCGGGCGCACCCGGTCGCTGTCCGTCGGATCGTCGGCGCGCAGCTCGCCGGCATTGCTGACCGCCTCCCGCACAACCACTTTCGCGTCGCAATCGCCCAGGATGAAGTCAACGCGGTCCTGCGGGTAGGTGGGGTCGACCGGGACGTAGACCGCGCCGGCTTTGAGCACGCCCAGCGCGGTTACCACCAGCTCCGGTGACTTGTCGAGCAGCACGGCGACCCGGTCCTCGGCGCCCACCCCTTCCCGGATCAGCCAGTGGGCGACGCGGTTCGCCGCCTCGTTGATCTCGCGGTAGGTGTGCTGGCGCCCCTCGAAGACGACGGCGGTGCCGTCGGGACTGCGCCGGGCCTGCGCCTCGATGAGGTCGGTGATGGTGGCCGGCGGGGTCTCGAACGCCGGGCCCGACGACACCGCGCGCAGCCAGTCGAGGTCCTCGTCGCTCATCAGCTGCAGTGCGCTCAGCGCGGTGTCGGGTGCGCCGAGTGCGCTGCGGATCAATACGGCGTAATGGTCGAGCAGTTGCCGGGCCAATCCGGGTTCGATGATCTCCACCAGGTGCTCGAGCTCCACCACGATCTCGTCGGTGTCGAACTCCACCATGATGCCCAGCGGGAGATGCGTCAGATGTGAACGCAGCTCGGCCCTTTCGCAGGTGACACCGGGCGGGGTGAAGCCGAACCGGTCGCGGCCGCGGAAGCCGAAGCTGACCCGCGTCATCCGCTCGGCGCCGTGCCGCCGGTCGGGGTTGAGCTCACGGACCATCCGGTCCAGGCCGACCCGCTGGTGGGCGAACGCCCCGAGCGCGGTGTCGCGGGTCTGGGTCAGCAGATCGCGGAATGTCATCGCCGGGCGTGGGCGCAACCGCATCGCGACGGTGTTGCCGAAGTAGCCGATGACGTCGTCGGGGTTGCCGTCGCGGTTGAGCACCGGGGTGGCGACCAGGAAGTCGTCGACGTGGCTGTACCGGTGGATCAGCACGCCGAACACCGCCAGCAGCACCGCGTACGGTGTGGCGCCGACCTCGTCGGCCAGTGCCGTGACCCGCGCGCTCGTCTCCCCGTCCAGGCGCAGCGCGGTGCGCTGTGACCGCCAGCTGGTCGGGACCGCCGACCCGGTCGGACCGGGCAGCTCCAGCGGTTCCGGCGGATCGGCCATCACTGTCCGCCAGTACGCGACGTCCTCCTCGTCGGAGCCGGCGGCGGTGGGGACCGCACGGGGCGCCGGGCGCAGCTGTTCACCGACGTAGGCGCGGGTCAGGTCGCCGAAGAACACCTCCCACGAACCGTCGTCCCAGGCGATGTGATGTGCCACCAGCAGCATGACGTGTTCCGTTGCGGCGATGCGGATCACCGTGATACGCAGCGGCGACTCGACGTCCAGGTCGAACGGCTTGGCGAACTCGCGCTGCGCGATCACCTCCAGCCGCAGCCGGCGGGCCCGCTCGGACAGATCGCTCAGATCGTGTTCGGCCCAGCCGGGCATGAGGTCGGCGTGCACGGTGGGCACCGGCATGCCGCTGTCGCCGGCGGCGGTCGCCTCGGTGCGGTACGTCGTGCGCAGCACGCGGTGGCGCCGGGCCACCGCGTCGACCGCAGCGTGCAGCCGGGCGAGGTCGATGTCGCCGGACAGGCGGTAGGACAGGCACACGTTGAGCAGCGCGCCACTCGGGTCGGCGTTGTGCACGAACCACATCCGCAGCTGGCCCTCGGTCAGCGCGTCGGGATCACCCGTGTCCTGGGCGGTGCCGGTGCTCAGCCCACGCTCCTGCATCCTGCGGCGCAGCAGTTCCAGTCGGCGCTCGTCGAGCCCGGCCCCGGTGTCGATGTCAGTCACTGAAAAGAGTTCACTTTCTCTGATAGGCCGGCGATCAGATCCGTACCGGTGATGCCGCCGAGCAGTGTCGCCAGTGGCACGGTGTGGCCAGTCAGCCGTTTCAGACGCTTACGGAGATCCAGCGCGAGCAGCGAGTCGACCCCGAGATCGAACAGCGATGAGTCCAGATCCAGTGCTGCGCAGTCCGCTCCGAGCACTGCCGCGAGCTGGCTGCGTACCGCCTCGGACGGCGCCATCGGCGTGGAACCGGCAGCTGTGTCGGTCTCCCTCGATGTCTGCACCGGTGTCTCGCCGAAGAACGTGCGCATCCGCTCCGGGTCGGCGGCCAGCACCAGCGGATCCCCCGAGAAATCCGCCAGGCTCGCCTCGACGGCGAGTTGGGGGCTCATCTGCCGCAGTCCCGTGCGCTCCACCCGCGCGATCTCCGCGGCGTCGACGATGCCGCTGCCCTCCCAGAGACCGAAGCGCACGGCCGTGCAATGGCGCCCTTCGGCGCGCAACCTGGCAGCCATCACGTCGAGCATCCGGTTGGCTGCCGCATACCCGCCGACACCCTTTCCGCCCCACACGCCGGTCACTGAGGAGCACAACAGGATTCGGGCGTCGTCGCGGATCGGCCAGGTGTGGGTCAGCGCCTCCAGGCCGACGATCTTGGCAGCCGCCATGTCCGCCAGCGCGGCGCCGGTGGTGCCGGTGCGATCGGCGAATATCGCGGTGCCCGCGGCGTGGATGACCAGCGACGCCGGACCGCCGGCGACGTCGGCGGCCGTGGCCGCAAGTCGGCGGGAATCCCGCAGATCGCATGCTGGTGCGATGATCTCGGTACCGAGGTCGTTCACCAGGGCCGGGTCGACGCCGCGGCGGCTCAGCAGCACGATCCGCCGGGCGCCGCGTGCGGCCAGGAAGCGGGCGTAGCTCAACCCGATGGCTCCCGAGCCCCCGGTGATCACCACGTTGTCGAGTGCGCCCGAACCGAGCTCCCATGGTTGCGCGGCGGACGCGTCGCCGAGACTGCGTTGGTACACCGCCCCGTCGCCGCGTAAGGCGAGTTCGCCTGTGGCGTCCAGCATCACGTCGACGGCACCGATCCCGGTCGTCGCTCCGGCCGGCAGGTCCAGGTGGTGGAAGTTCTGGTCGGGGTGTTCGAACCCGATGCAGCGGTGCATGGCGGCCAGCCCGGCCTGGGCCAGATCGGGCAACGGGTCCGCGGCGGTGGCGCTCTCGGCGCCGGCGGTCACCAGCCAGACGTCACGGCACCGGGCGCCGAACGTGTCGGGGTAGCCGAGCAGGCCGGTGTCGACGGCGCAGGACAGCCCGTCCACGGCTCCGGCGGCGTCGCGGTCACCGAACGCGGGTGCGACCGCGATCACCAGATCGGCGTCCGTCGGGTCGGTCAGCACGGCGCGGTCGTGCTCGGCGACGGCGTGCCGCAGCGCCGCGGCCACCGGTGTGGCAGAACCGGTCTCGACCACTGCGATCTTCCGGCGCGGTGTCGCCGTCGCGCGGCCGGGGCGGTGCGGCCGCCAGGTCTCACCGCTTACGGTCAGTTGCGGCAGCGCCGGCAGCGGCTCGGGCTCGGCCCATAGGTGCTCGGCGCGCATCGGCGCACCCGGAAAGCCATACAGCGGCTCGGGCCGGCCGGTCAGAAGGTCGCCCCAGTGATAAGCGGGGTCGGCGGCCGCGACGGTGACGATATTGGCAGACAACGCGTCGCGCACGGACTCGTCGCGGTGTCCGGAGCCGACGAGCACCGCCGCCGCAGCGCCGGCGCGTTCGATGCCGTCTTCAACGGCGAACAGCAGTGACGGGTGCGCAGACATTTCGACGAAAACGCCGGCGCCCAGCCCGATGGCCGTCTGCACGGCCCAGTCGAACCGGATCGTGTTGCGCAGGTTGGCATACCAATAGTCGCCGAACTCGGTGCCGGGGGCGACGGCCTGTCCGGTCGCCGACCCGACGAACTGCACCGGCGAGTCGGCAAACACCGATTCCGGTAACCGCCGGCACAGGTCCTCGCGCTGGGCTTCCATCGCGGTGGTGTGCGCCGGGAAACTCATCGCCAGCTCCTTGGCGAACCGGCCGCGGGCACGGGCGGCCGCCACGGCCGCGGTGACCGCGGACCGCTCTCCCGACACCGCGACCGAGGTCTGCGCGTTGACCGCGGACAACTCCAGCCAGCCGTCGGTGGCGCCGATCAGCTCGGCGGCTTCGTCGGTGTCCACGCCAAGGACCGCGACGCCGTTGTCGCCCGGGATGGCCGCGATCGCCGCCGCCCTTGCGGCGAGCACGCTGACCGCGTCGGCGAGGGTGACGGTTTCGGCGACGTAGGCCGCCGCGACCTCGCCGAGACTGTGTCCGACGGTCAGGTCCGCCACGATGCCACACGAGCGCCATACCGCCGTCAGCGCGACGGAGTGCACGAACTGTGCGGCCTGCAGTTCCAGGTGCGAGACCGGGCCCGGCGCCGCATCGCCGCCGACGAGGAACGGCAGCGGGGACGTCAGCCCGGCCGCGACGAACGCCGCACCCAGCCGGTCGGCTTCGTCACGGTAGGCCGGCAGCTCGCGGTAGGGCTGCGCGCCCATGCCCGGCCACTGGGTGCCCTGCCCGGGATACACGAACGCGGTCCGGCCCGCGGCCCGTCCCGCCGCGTGCGTCACCGACGGGTGCTCGCGTCCCTCGGCGAGCGCCAGTAGACCGGCGGTCAGTTCGTCGTGATCCGCGGCGCGCACGACCGCGCGGTGGCGGCGCGGCCGTCGGGTACGCACCAGCTGGGCGGCCACCTGCGCGGGATCACACGGCTTTCGCCCCAGGTAGTCGAGGATGTCACGGGCGGCGACAGGCAGCAGCGCCTCGTCGTGAGCGCTGAGCGCGACGGCGATCCGCCCGTCGGGCAACCGGCCGGCCGGCATCACGCGGGCCAACCCTGCGCCGACTCGGGCACCGCGACGACGACGTGGGTGTTGGTGCCGCTCATCCCGAACGCCGACACCGCGCCCGTGCGCGTCCCGTCGACGGCGCGCCACGGCGTCAGCTTGGTGGCCAACCGCAAACCCGTGCTCTGCCAATCGATCTCGCGGCTCGGGTCGTCGACGTGCAACGTGGCGGGGACGGCGGCGTGCTCGGCGGCCAACAGCAGCTTGGCCAGGCCGAGCGCACCGGCGGCCGCCTGCGTGTGTCCCACATTGGACTTGACCGAGCCGAGCAACGGGCCCCTCCCGGGCGTCCCGGCTCCGTACGTGGCGGCCAGCGAGGTGAGCTCGGTGCGGTCCCCCAGCCGGGTTCCGGTGCCGTGGCCTTCCACCATGCCCACGCTGTCGATGTCGACACCGGCGGTGGTCAGAGCACGCCGGAACAGCCGGGTCTGGGCCTCGCGGCTGGGAGCGGTGAGCCCGACCGATCTGCCGTCGGAGTTCACGCAACTGGCCAGTACCTCGGCCACGATCCGGCGGCGGTCCCGCAGCGCGGCCGACCTCCGTTGCAGCACGAACATCCCGGCGCCTTCGGCCCACACCGTGCCGCTGGCGTGCGCGCTGTAGGGCCGGCAGTGCCCGTCGTCGGACAACGCGTGCTGTTTGGAGAATTCCACGAAGTAGCCCGGTGAACCCATCACGCACACCCCGCCGGCGAGGGCCAGGTCGCAGTCGCCGGACCGCAGCCCCTGCACGGCGATGTGCAGTGCGGACAGGGCCGACGAGCACGAGGTGTCGACGGTCATCGCCGGACCCGCCAGACCCAGGAGGTAGGCGATGCGGCCGGAGATGACTCCGAGCGAGGTTCCGGTGATCAGATGGCCGCTGTGGTGGGAGAACTCGTCCATCGCGGGCCCGTACCCCATGTCCGAGGCGCCGACGTAGCACCCGGCGTCGTGGCCGTCGAGGTCGTCGGGGTTGATTCCCGCGCTCTCCAGCGCGCGCCACCCGACGCGCAGCGCGACGCGCTGTTGCGGATCCATGGCAACGGCCTCCCGGCGCGAGATGCCGAAGAACTCGGGGTCGAAATGCCCTGCACCGCGCAGAAATCCGCCCAGATTGTGAATCGGTTTGAAGCCGTCCCGCCGCGAGCCGGCCAGCAGCGTCGGCAACGACCAGCCCCGGTCGGTCGGGAACGGGGTCAGCGCCTCCCGCTGTTCGGCGAGCAGGCTCCAGTAGTCGTCTGTGTCCTGCACACCGCCCGGCGCCTCGACCGCCATCCCGACGATGACGACGGGGTCATCGGTCATGTGCAGCTCACCAGCTCGGCGACCTCGTCCCGATGCTCGTCGAGGTAGAAGTGCCCGCCGTCGAACATCGTGAAGGTGTACCGCTACACCTGCGGCCGTGGTGTGAACCTCCCACTGCCGCAACAGGTTCTGTTCGACTCGATGATCGTCGTGGCCGCCGAGCACGTGGATGTCGGCGTCGATGCGCACGCCACGGCCGCAGGTGTAGCGGTTGAAAGCCTGGTAGTCCGCGCGCACCGCGGGCAGCAGCAGCTCGAGGAAGTCTTCGTCCTCCAGCAGTCGCGCGTCGGTGCCGCCGAGGTCGATGATGTCGGCCAGCATCTCCCGGTCGGTGGTGGGCACCGGTCGCGAACCTTCGACGGTCGACGGCGCCTGGCTCGCCGAGGCCCACAACTCGCGGACGGTGACGCCGCGCCGCGCAGCCAGTTGCGCGAACTCGAAGCCGACCAGAGCGCCCATGCAGTGCCCGAACAGCCGCACCTGCCCGAGCCGGGACCAGTCGGCGGCGCCCAGGACGTCCGCCGCCAGGTCGGTGATCGTCTCCGGCGCCGGATGGGCGAGCCGCTCGCCGCGCTGCGGATACTGCACGAGGTAGGTGTCGATGCCCCGGGCGGACAACGCCGACGCGAAACCGCGGTAGGCCGCCGCGGCGCCGCCCGCATGCGGAAACACGATCGTCGCGGTGCCGGTCTCCCCCGGGAACCTTTTGATCCACGGCGTGAGATCCAGCTGGTGGCGCTCGCCGATCATCGCCCGGAGTCCAGCGCGGAAAGCACCTCGGCACCGTCCATCCCGGAGATCTCCAGATAGAGCTCGGCCACTTCAGTCAGCCGCGTGCTGTCGTTCTCGCCGGCGATCAGCCTTGCCGCCAGTGCCGCGGCGGTGCGGGCCGCGAAGATGTCGGCGACCGCGACCGACGGGGTGTCGAGCCAGGTGCGGACGCGCGCGACCACCTGGGTCGCCAGCACGGAATCACCGCCCGAGGCGAAGAAGTCGTCGTCGGCGCCCACGGTGTCGCGCCCGAGGACCGATCCGATGAGCGCGCACAGCGCTGTCTCCAGCGAGGTGGCCGGCGCACGGAACCCGGCGCCGCCGTGCACCTCGGCTTCCCTGAGCCGACGCGTTACCGCTGCCCGGTCGATCTTGCCGCCGAGGGTGTAGGGGATTTCACCGGCGCCGACCACGATCTGCGGGATCATGTGCGGCGGAACGAGTTCGGCCATCGCCGCGGTGACCTTGGCCGGATCCGGCACGGCGTGGCCGGAGTCGGCGCTCACGAGTGCGGCGAGCACGTCCCGGCCGCCGTCGGCGGTCACGACGGCCGCGACCGCGGAGTCGACGCCCGGGACGCAGCGCAGCGCGGACTCCACCTCGCCGAGTTCGACACGGTAACCGCTGATCTTGATCCGGTGGTCGGCCCGGCCGACGAACTCGATGAGGCCGCCGGTTCGGTAGCGCACGAGATCGCCGGTGCGGTACCAGAGCGTGCCGTCATGGCGAACGAACCGCTCGGCGGTCAGATCGGGCCGCGCGCAATAGCCGCGGGCCACACCCCGGCCGCCGACCCAGAGTTCGCCGGGCACCCAGTCGGGGCAGTCCCGGCCGTCCGGTCCGACAACCCGGCAGGCGTTGTTGGGCAGCGGCACGCCGAGCGGAATGGACGCCCAGTCCGCCGGGATGTCGCCGACGACCTCGCAGATGGTGTTGTGCGTGGCCGTTTCGGTGGCACCGCCCAGGCCGGCGAACCGCATGTGCGGGGCCCGGTTCCGCAGCGCCCGCACCATGTCGGGTCGCACCCAGTCGCCGCCGGTGGGAACCACCCGCACCGAGGACAGGTCGCCGTCGACCTCCGAGAGCATCTCCAGCCAGCCCGGCATGAAGTGCAGAACGGTCACGCCATGCTCGGAGATGAGGCGGGCCCACGCGTCGGGATCGCGACGCTGGTCTTCATCGACGACGACGATCGATCCCCCGGCCCGCAGCATGCCGAAGACGTCGAGTACGGACAGATCGCATTCCAGCGTCGACAGCGCCAGGCAGCGGTCGGCGGGGCCGATCTCGAAGTGGCCGTTGATGAACTCGACGGTGTTCATCGCCGCATCGTGGGTCATCTCGACACCCTTGGGTTCACCCGTCGAACCGGAGGTGAACAGGATGTAGGCCAGATCCGCCGGTTCGACGGCGGGCGGCGTGAACCCGGTTTCCCGGCGCCCCACCCGCAGAGCTTCCGTGATCGTCAAGGCCGGCAATGTGGTCGGCGGTTCGCCACCGCACACCAGCGCCATCCGCACCCGGCCGTTGGCCAGCATGCGGGCCGCGCGGTCGGCCGGATGATCCACGCCGACCGGCACATAGACCCCTCCGACGGCCGATATCGCGAGCAGCGCAATGACCTGTTCGTGGTTCTTGGGTCCCATCACCGCGACGGTGTCGCCGTGCCGGATGCCGGCGACGTGCAGCGCGGCCGCGACGGCGAGTACCTGTTCGCACAGTTGCCCGTAGGTGAGGTCGCCCGCTCTGGAGCACACCGCCGGCGCGTCGGGGTGGGTCTGGGCACGACGGAAGAAGCCGTCGTGCAGCACCTCCCCGCTCGGCGCGACGGAGACCGCGTTCACCCTGTCGCGCGCGGCCTGTTGTTCGGCCGTCACCGCGGCTACATCGACTGCTTCCCAGGCAGATTCGTCGGCGGCAAGGCGCGCGAGCTCGGCGACGTGATGGGCGAACATCGCGTCGGCCACACCGGGCCGGAACGCGTCCTCGCGTGTGTCCCAGTTGATCATCAGGCCTTCGGCCACGGGAGTGGCCTGCGCGTCGAGCAGCACCTGCGGCCCCTGCGAGATCGTCCACACTGGCTTGCCGAAGTGCTCGGTGACCTTGCCCGCGAACAGATCTCCGAGCCCCAGCGCACTGGTGTACACGATCGGGGCCAGCACGGGCGTGCCGTGGTGGCGGGTCAGGTCGCGCAGCACCGACAGACCCGAGTAGGAGGAATGGCGCGCCGTGGCGTGCAGCGTCTCCTGCAGCACTCGGCAGCGCGCGATCGGGGTGTCGGCGCAGGTGAGATCGACATCGAGCAGCAGCGACGACGTGAAGTCCCCGACGAGTTTGTCGACGTCGGGGTGGAACTGCTCGCGACCGAACATGGGTAGGTTCAGCAGGAAGCGCCGACTGGTCGACCACCGGGCCAGCGTGCCGGCGTAGGACGCCGCCACCGCCATCGCCGGCGTGATCCCCCGCCGTCGCGCAGCCGCGAAGAGAGCGTCCCGGGTGGCGACATCGAAGATGTGCCAGCGGCGCCGGGCGCGTTTCGGGTCCGCTTGTTCGGCGCGCGGCACCAGCGGCAGCGCGGGACCCTCCGGTAGCTCGGGCACGCGTTCGGCCCACCAGCGGCGGTCGTCCTCCGATTCCGCCGCCGTCGAGGTGAGCGCCGCGCGGTACTCGCGGTAGGTATAGCCGAGGTCGGGAAGGTTTCCGCCGCTGTAGAACTCGGCAAGATCAGCCATGAAGTTGCGGTAACTCACCGCGTCCGCGGCCTGCATGTCCATGTCGACGTGCAACCGGGACCGACCATCCGCGAGCAGCGACAGCGAGAGCTGCAGCACCTCGTCGTGCATCATCTGATGCGACTTCTCCTGCCGGATCTCTTCGAGACGTCGTTCGGCCGCCGGCACGTCGAGCGCGCGCAGGTCGTACACGGTGACGGGCAGACCGCGATCGCCGATGCGCTGGGTGCCGTCGGGCATAATCTCGACGCGCAGCATCGGATGCCGTGCCGCGAGTTTGGCCGCCGCCTCGCGCAGCCGGTCGGGATCGACTCCGGCACCGTCGAATTCGACGTAGAGATGCGCGGCGACGCCACCGAGTTGCTGGTCGTCGTTGCGGCCCACCCACATCGCGTGCTGGATCGGCGCGAGCGGGAAGGTGTCGTCCACCGCGACCATCGCGGGCTCCGCGGCCGGGGCCGCGTCCTGGCGGCCTCCGCCGGCGCCACCGGTCACCAACTCCGTCCACGCGGCCACGGTGGGATTCGCCGCCAGCGCCGCGAAACCGACGTCGATCCCCTGTCGGCGCCAGCGACCGGACAACGACATCATCCGGATCGAGTCCAGGCCGGACGCGATCAGATCGGCCTGCGGGTCGAGGTCAGCCGGGTTCACACCGAGCAGTTCGGCAACCTCGTCGCGGACAGACTGTGCAGTCGTCGACGCCAAACTCACCGAACCTCCTCGAACCACGCCGGATTAAGTGCAGGCTGCCCTAACTTAGTGGAGGCTACCTTATATTCGGGTCACCGAAAACTCCTACCCAGATCGGCGATTTTGACTGATGAGCACCGGATTCTCGACCGAGCAGGGCGACAACCTCACGGACCTGGCGTACGGCTTCGTGCCGTTCCCCGAGGACAGAGCCGAGACCTACCGCAACGCCGGGTACTGGACGGGTCGGTCCCTGGACTCGATCCTGACCGACGCCGCGGCCTCGTGGCCCGACAAACCGGCGATCATCGACTCCGCCGAGAGCTATACGTTCGCCGAGCTCGACGCGATCGCCGACAGAGCCGCCGCCGGTTTGTCCGCTCTGGGCGTCCGTCCGGGCGACCGCGTGCTGCTGCAACTGCCGAATTCGTGCCAGTTCGCCGTCGCCCTGTTCGCCCTGTTGCGTGCCGGGGCGGTGCCGGTGATGTGCCTGACCGGGCATCGCACCGCCGAACTGGGTCACTTCGCGGAGGTCAGTGGCGCCGTCGCGATCATCGTCGGAGACCAGGCCGGCGGATTCGACTACCGGGAGATGGCCGCCGCCCTGGCCGCCGAACACCCGGCGTTGCGGCATGTGATCGTCGACGGCGCATCCGGACCGTTCGTCTCGTGGGCGGCGATCCGCGACCATGCCGGCCCACCGCTCGAGCGTCCGCGGATCGACCCCGGCCTGCCCGCGCTGCTGCTGGTCTCCGGAGGCACCACCGGCCTACCGAAACTCATCGCGCGCACCCACGACGACTACGTCTACAACGCCACCGCCTGCGCCCAGGCCTGCCAGATGAACGGGGACGACGCCTATCTGGTCGCGCTGCCCGCCGGACACAATTTTCCGCTGGCCTGCCCCGGCCTGCTCGGCTCGATGACGGTCGGCGCGCCGACGGTGTTTACCGCCGACCCCAGCCCCGAAAACGCGTTCGCGTTGATCGACAAGTACCGGATCACCGTCACCGGACTGGTCAACGCGCTGGCCAAGCTGTGGGCGCAGGCATGTGAGTGGGAGCCGGTACTGCCGAGTTCGCTGCGGTTCGTCCAGGTCGGCGGATCCCGCATGAGCCCGGAAGAGGCCCGATTCATCCTCGACCGGCTGACCCCTGGCATGTCGCAGATCTTCGGGATGGCCGAGGGGATGCTGAACTTCACCCGGCCCGGAGATCCCGAGGACGTCGTCGTCCACACCCAGGGCCGGCCGATGTCCCCACACGACGAGATGCGCGTCGTCGACGAGAACGGCGACGAGGTGGCACCCGGCGAGGAGGGCGAGCTACTGGTCCGCGGACCGTACACGCTCAACGGTTACTACCGGGCCGACGACGCCAACGCCCGCTCGTTCTCCCCGGACGGCTTCTACCGCACCGGCGACCGGGTTCGGATCTTCTCCGAGGGCGCACGCGCCGGGTACGTGGAGGTGACCGGCCGGGTCAAAGACGTGATCCACCGCGGTGGCGAGACAGTGTCGGCGACCGACCTCGAAGACCACCTGCACACCCACCCGGCGATCTACACGGCTGCCGCCGTGGCGCTCCCCGACGAGTATCTCGGCGAGAAGATCTGTGCGGCAGTGGTTTTCCTCGGTGCGCCGATCACGCTGGCCGAGCTGAACGCGTTTCTCGACGGGCGCGGTGCGTCCAAGCACGCACGCCCCGACGTGCTGACCCCGGTGCGATCGTTGCCGATGACGGCGGTGGGCAAGGTCGACAAGAAGCAGTTGGTCGCGCAGTTGACGTCCTGACACACACGTCGGCCCGGCATTTCTGGCCGTGCCAGGCCGCATCCGGCCGTGTCGTTCAGCGCGGGGCCCGCAGCGTCGCGTCCAAACTCGACATCAGCTGGGCGACGCGGCTCCTGCCGGCCGGCGCCGGAGGGTAACGACACAGGACGTCAATCAGCTCGGGCGTCGCACGCTGCCGCGCTCTCCGGATCGCGGAGATGGCAGCGTCAGGGTCGCCGCCGGCGTTGATCTCGGCTACCCGTGCGGCGTTCGCGGCGGCACGCAGAATGTGGCCCACCTGATGCGGTCGGGCGATGGGATGAAGATAGGCAGCGGATGCGGCGTCCCCTGCTGCCTGTGCGGCCAGGCGCGCCACCTCCTCGGATGCCTCCCGGCCCGCGCGGTGGGCTTCCAGCGAGGCGACGCGCTGCTGCTTCGTCCTGGGCGCGCCATGAACGAAGCGCCAGGCGGCAGCGATGGCGTTCCTCGGCCTGCAGTCGCGGGGATCGGCGTCCTCGAACATCGGCAGGAGCTCTTCGGCGGTCTCGGCGACGAAGCGAGCCACGCTACGCAATTCGCTCATCGACAGTTCGAAGTCGCCCGATGCCACGCCCGCGCCTTCCCCCACTTGCTACTTGTGACGTCCCGTCACCAGGACAATGCCACGTGGCGGTCCGTGGAACGGCTTTTCGTCGCCGATGATCACGGTTGCCGTAAGCGGCGCAAGAATCCTCCATGGATCTCTTTTTCGCACCCTGCCGGGACGTTTTTTGTCGGTGGTTCGCACTAGTGTTCGATATATGGAGCTGGTGTCCGAGGCAGTGGGGGCGATCGCTGAGCAGGTCGCCATCCTGTCGAAAGCCGCCGAGGAGCTGACCCATCGTGAGTTGGTCGGGCTGCTGGCCGAGCTGACCACGGTGCTGCGCACCGTGCCGGCCCTCGAGCACAAGGTGTTGGCCCGGTTGATCGACGAGACCGAACCCCACCGACTCGGGGAATCGTCGTGGAAGGGCGTGCTGACCACCGCGCTGCGGGTCAGTGGCGCCGAAGCGGGACGGCGGCTGCGACGGGCCAAAATGCTGGGGCCGCGGCGGGCGATGACGGGCCAGCCTCTTGCGCCGCTGTGGGAAGCCACCGCTGCCGCCCAGGCCCAGGGCCTGTTGGACGAAGAGCACATCACGGTGATCGCGAAGTTTCACCAGAAGCTACCCGCCTGGGTGGATGTGGACACCCGCGCCGCCGCCGATGCCCACCTGGCCGGCCTGGGCTCGGGTCTAGGCCTGAGGAGCTCGATGCGGCCGCGGGGCGGTTGTTGATGATGATCGATCAGGACGGCCCCGAACCCACCGACGACGAGGTGGCCCGGAAACGGTGGGTGAGGATCGGCAAGCAGCAGCGTGACGGATTCAGCACAATCTCGGGCTACCTCGACGCCGAAACCCGCGCCTACCTGGAGGCCACCCTGGCCAAAGAAGCCGCCCCCGGGGCCAACATGCCCGACCCGCAGCCGGGCGAGGAGCCGGCCGAGGGGCCCGGCGAGGACGAGCCGGGCGGGGCCGGGGCGGGCCCGGAGACGGGTCGGGATACCCGCACCGAAGGGCAGCGCAATCACGACGGCCTCAAAGCCCTGCTGCGCCGCACCCTGGAATCCGGGACACTCGGCAGCCATAACGGGTTACCAGTGACCGTGATCGTCTCGACCAGCTTGCAGGAGCTGGAAAAGGGGGCCGGGGTGGCGGTCACCGGCGGCGGCTCGCTGCTGCCGATGCCCGATCTGATCCACATGGCCGCCCAGGCCCACCACTATCTGTACATCTTTGACGAGCACACCGGTCAAAGCCTGTATCTGGGTCGGGCCAAACGGTTCGCCAACGCCGCCCAGCGGATCGTCCTGCACGGCCGTGATCGTGGCTGCACCCGGCCCGGCTGCACCGTGCCGGGGTACTGGTGTCAGGTCCACCACGCGGTCGCGGACTGGAAGAACGACGGCCAGACCGACATCGACGACCTCACCTTCGCCTGCGGGCCGCACAACCGGATGATCGAAACCACCGGCTGGACCACCACCAAAAACGCCGAGAACCAGACCGAATGGCACCCACCACCAGGGCTCGATACAGGCCGGCACCGCACGCAGCTGATCAATGGCTACCACCACCCCGAACGCCACCTACTCCCCGAAGACGACCAGGGACCGTAGCGCTCACCGAGGCAGGAGCCGAGCCTTGGTGCGACGGGATGATCTCGCTGCCGAAAGATCAGGCGACGTCGGCTTTTTCGGTGTGCGGCGCGAGCAGCTCGACGATCCGGTCGATCACAGCCGCTGCCGTCGGGTGCTCCCAGAGCAGTGTCGGAGGCAGCGACAGACCTGTGCGCTTCTCCAACGCGCGCCGCAGCGCGACCGTCATGATCGAGTCGACGCCGGCCTCCACCAACGGAACCCGCAGATCCACATCAGTTGCCGACAGCCCGAGTTCAGCAGCCACCGCTTCGACGACCTGCTCCGCCACCCACTCGCCCAGCTCGGCTTCGCCGGGTCCGATGGGCACGGCCTCACCCACTTCCGCATCCACGGTCGGTGCGACATCAGCCAGGATCGGCACCGCCGCGGCCTCGGGAAGCAGGGGTAGCACAACCACATTCGGGTCGTCGCCCCGCATGGCCGCATCCAGCGCCCGCATCGCGTCGTCGGCGCCGACAGTCCCCATACCGAGCGCTTCGAGCTGTGCTGCGACGAATCCTGACGTCGATCCCATACCCAGACCGCGCCACGCCGTCCACGCGACGCTGACCGTGTTGTCCCCGAGGCTGCGGCGATGTCTGGCCATCGCGTCCAGGAACGCGTTGGCGCACGCATACGCACCCTGCCCGGGGAAGCCGGCCAGGTAGCCGCACGACGAGTACAGCACCATCCAGTCCAACTGCTCGGGCGGGAACAACTCGTGCAACGCCAGAGTGCCCGACACCTTCGGGCGCATCGCGGTCCGCAAATCATCTGCAGACGTATTCAGCAGCAGCGCACCGGCTTCCACACCAGCCGCATGGACCACGCCCCGTACGGGCGGCAGGTCGGCCAGCACCGCACGCAGCTGATCGACGGCGCCCGAAGCCCCGATGTCGATCGAGGCGACGTGCACGGACACGCCGCGCTCCTCCAGCGCGGACACCGCGCGAACCGCTTCCGTCGGCGTCTTGGCCCACATTCTGCGATGCGGCATCCCTGAGCGCGACAACAACACCAGCCGGCGGGCGCCGAGGTCGGCGAGGCGTTGCGCGATCCGCAGCCCCAACGCCCCGGTGCCGCCGGTCACCAGATATGTTCCGCCGGGCGTGCACGTCATCGGCGCTCCGCCGGGCATGGACGTCTTCGGTGCACCGCCGGCCCGCGCATGCGTCAGCCGGGCGGTCAACGCGACACCATCGCGGACCACCACGACGCCGTGGCCGGGCAGCGACGCCAGCACACCGAGCGGCACCTTCCCGTCGGCGAGGTCGAGTACGCCGCCCCACAGATGCGGATGTTCGGCCGCGGCAACGCGCGATATGCCCCACAACGGTGCGTGCACCAGGTTGGTACCCTCGTGCACGTTTCTGGTGAGAACCCACAGACGCGCCTGAGAACCGTTGCCGTTGAGTCGTTTCACGGTGTCGAGCACCTGCTCGGCCGCAGCCTCCGGCGAATCTGCTCGCGGCAGCAGCAGCACCACCGAGCGCGGGCCGGCGTCGCCGGGCACCTGCTCGACGCTGTCGTAGACGCGATGCGCAACCCCGGCGTCATCGAGGGACCGCAGCACCGCATCGCATTCGGAGCCCACGACGGCGACCTCAGCCGGTCGGTCGCCGACGTCGAACGCGGTTTCGTGCCATGCGATGTGGTGCAGCATCCGGGACGTGTCCGCACCCCCGGCGTTTTCCAGCTCCTCGAACGTCATCGCCGTCAGCGAGGCACGCACCGCTCCCGACTCGTCGGCGATCGCGACGTCGGTCGTCGTGCCCTCCCGTCGGCGCACATGCAGCAGGGCCACGGCCGGTGGCTCGCCACAGACGTGGACGCGGTCGATGCGTGCCGGCATCCGCAGCCGGGGTGGGCCGTCGAATACCGTGGATGCCGCCGACGTCGCCGCGTCCAGCAGCGCAGCCCAGGAACGCGGCGCCGAGCCGTCTGAGGTGGCGCTCACACGCACGAGCAGTTCGCCTGCACCACAGCGCATCTCGTGCACCTGCCAGTCGAAGCCCATCGCCGCCACACCGAGTGTCCCGAGCGTGTCGACGACGTGGCCGGGCGGCAGCTGCTCGGAACAGCGGTCCCAGGTGGCGGTGTGGATGCCGCCGCTCATCAACTCGTTGAGCTCGCCGGCGAAGTCCTCGTCGGTCGCCACGACGGCGCTGCTGTGGGTGAGCCATCCGGACTCGTCGCCGCTGTCGTCGTCGGTGAGTCGCGAGGAGATCCGCAGCGAGCGGTCCTGGAGCACCACCTGGATGTCGCGGGCCCGCCCCGGCGGCACGGGGGTGCGCAGCCGCACGTCGGTGAGTCCCGATCCCGCCGCGGTCAGGAAGGTGTTCAACAGCACGGCGGCGGGGACGATCTCGGTGTTCTGTACCGGATGGTCACCGGGGTAGGGCCGGTTGTCCATGTCGAGCCGGGTCTGCCACACCCGAGCAGGCACCTCCCCGGTCACGTCGACGGCGCCGCCGAGCAGCGTGTGGGACGCGGGATCGTGCAGCGCCCGGGTATTGGGCGGCGGAGTCGGAGTGCGCCAGAACCGGCGGTGCTGCCACTGCGTGCCCGGAAGGTCTGCCCACCGCGTGGCCGGCGTGAACCCGTGCGCGATCGGTGCTCCGTGGCAGTACAGCGCGCCGACCGCGGCGCCGACGGCGTGCCGCTCGGGGTGATCACGCCGCATCATCGGCACCACGGCGTGGTCGTCCATGCCGAGGCTGGTCAGTGTCTCGACGATCGAGTGGGCGACCACCGGATGGGCCGACACCTCGAGGAACAGACGGTGCCCGTCCTGGCCGGCCGCCTGCACGGCTTCTGCGAAGCGCACCCGCCCGCGCAGGTTGGCCACCCAATAATCCGGATCACGCGCCGCATCCGAGCGGGGGTCCGGCAGCGCCGTCGTGTACAGCGGCACCCGGGCCCGGTCCGCCTCGGGCAGCGTCGCGACCAGTCGCGCGAGCTCACCGGTGAGAGCGTCCATCGCCGGGCTGTGGAACGCCACGTCGGTGTTGACTCGGCGCACCGTCATCCCTTCGGCCGTCCACGCCTCGACGATCTCGTCCACCGCGGCCACCGTCCCGGAGATCACGGTGGTCTCCGTCGACGCGCTGATCGCCGCAACCACATCGGTACGTCTCGCCAGCCGGCGGTCGGCTTCACCGAAAGGCAAGCGCACCAATGCCATTGCGCCCTGCCCGGCGACCGCCCGGAATCCCCGGGCGCGGTAGCACGCGATCGACGCGCCCTGCGCCAGGCCGAACACCCCGGCGACCACACACGCCGCCACCTCACCCACCGAATGGCCGATCACCGCGGCCGGTTCCACCCCGCGCTCGCGCAGCAGCGCCGCGAGCCCGACCTGCATCGCGAACGTGAGCGCCTGCACCCGCGCGGTATCCCCCAGCACTCCGGTGGTCAGCGCCTCGCGCGCGGAGAAGCCGAGTTCCCGGCCGAACACCCGGTCGACCTCGTCGACTGTCGCTGCGAAAACCGGTTCGGTGGCGATCAACTCGCGGCCCATGCCGGCCCAGTGCGATCCGTGCCCGGAGAACACCCACACCGCACCGTCCTGCGCATTGGGCACGACCGATCCCGTCACGACCCGCGGATCCCGCTGCTGGGCGGCCAGCGCATCCAGTGCGTCGACGGGTGCGTGTACGTCCTCGGTGAGCACCGCAGCCCTGACTTGTTCGTGGGCTCGACGGGTCCACAACGTGGCGGCCACTTCGTCGGTCGGGATCTGCACGGTGCGCAGGTGCTCTGCCAGGGCTCCTGCCTGGGCGTGCAGACGCGGCTCCGAGCGCGCTGACAACGGGATGAACTCCGCTGTGCCGCCGCTGGTTTCGCCGTCGGCAGCGGCGGGCGCCTCTTCGAGCAGGACGTGTGCGATGGTGCCGCCGTAGCCGTAGCTGCACACCGCGGCGCGCCGCGGCTCGGGCCCCCGTGGCCACGGTTCGGCTTCGATGGGCACCCGCAATCCGCTGCTGCCCCAGTCGACGGCGGTGGTGAGCGTACGGACCCCTGCGGTGGGCGGCAGTTCTTCGTGGTGCAGCGCCAGCGTCGCCTTGATCAACCCGACGACGCCGGCCCCGCCCTCGAGGTGTCCGGTGTTGGGTTTGACCGAACCGATTGCGCATGGACGCTCACCCCGGCCTCGGCCGTAGACGGCCGACAGTGCCGAGATCTCGACGGGATCGCCGGTGGGCGTGCCGGTCCCGTGCGCCTCCAGGTAATCGACACTGGCGGGGTCGATGCCGGCGGCGCGGCAGGCGAGCCGGAACAGGTCCGCCTGGGCCTGCCCGTTGGGCGACATGATGCCGACGGTCCTGCCGTCCTGGGCGACCGCGCCGCCGCGCACCACCGCGAGCACCCGGTCGCCGTCGCGGACGGCGTCGGACAGTCGCTTGAGCACGACCACCGCGGCGCCCTCGCCGCGGCCGTAACCGTCGGCGGAGTCGTCGAAGGTCTTGCAGCGGCCGTCGGGTGCGGTGGCGCCGGCGACGTCGAGCACCCGCGTCAGGCCGGGACCGATGAGGGCGCTCACCCCACCGGCGAGCGCCAGCGAGGTCTCCCCGTCGCGCAGTAGCTGGCAGGCCTGATGCACCGCCACCAGCGACGCCGCGCACGCCGCATCGAGCGCGACGCTGGGCCCGCGCAGATCCAGCAGATGGGACACCCGGTTGGCCACCCCGCACAGCGATGTGCCGATCCCGGTCCACGCCTCGATACCGGCGATGTCTTCCATCAGCAGCTTGCCGTAGTCGTCGGAGTTGACACCCATCAGCACCGCGGTGTCGCTGCCCGCCAGCGAACGCGGTGGGATGCCGGCATGTTCGAGCGCCTCCCATGACACCTCGAGGGCCAGACGTTGCTGCGGATCCATCAGCTCGGCTTCGCGCGGCGAGACGCCGAAAAACTCGGCGTCGAAGCCGGGGAGGTCGTCGAGGAAGGTCCCCCATCGCGTGGTCTCCCTCAGCAGCGCGGCGTTGCGCGGGTCGCGGTGCAGATAGGGCTCCCAGCGTTCGGCAGGCACCTCGGTGACCTTGCTGCCTCCTGCGAGCAGGAACGACCAGAAGTCCCGCGCCGTGGTGATGTCACCCGCAAGCCGGCAGCCGATGCCGACCACGGCGATCGGCGCGGGTGCGGCGGTCCTGTTCGGCGCCGCGGCCGGACTGGGGGCATAGGTGTGGGTAGCCTGCCCTAACCCTGGCGTCGACATGCCGGACATCCTGGCACAGCAGGTTTGCTCCCAGGGAGGTACCCGGACGTTTCGAGGCGATTCCCGGGGCGGGCTCGATCACCGATGCGGTGGTGGCTGCGCTCCCGGGTCCTCGGGATCGACCTCGACCGCGTACGACGTGATCGTCGTGATCTGCTCGCCGGCGAACTCGTAAACCGCGCAGCTGGCCACCGCGGTCACGCCGTCGGGCCTCACGTAGCGGGCGATGGTGTCGACGGCGACGACGTCACCACCGGCGGCCGTGACGCGGCGGTCGAACTCCACCGCCGTGCCCTTCAGGCTCTCCAGGGTGTCCTGGCAGGTGCGCCGGACCGCGTCGGCGCCTTCGAGCACCATGCCGCCGACGATCGTCCACCTGACGTCCCGGGCCAGGTGCTTGAGCGCGTGCTCGAAACGGTGCTCGGAGAACGCACGGGCCACCGCGGCGGAGTCGAAAGCCATGCGCACGACCGTAGCGGCCCGGGCAGTCGGCACGGTATGACTGGAGCTATGAAACTGTCCGGCGTCGGCCTGTGGAGTTCGCAACTGCGGTACGGAAATCCGGACGAGGCGGCCGAAGCCGCCGCCGAGCTCGACGAGCTCGGTTTCACGGCCCTGTGGATCCCCGACGTCGGTGGACCGGTGTTCGACTCGGTGGAGAATCTGCTGTCGGCCACCCAGAAGACGGTCATCGCCACCGGCATCCTGAACCTCTGGATGCACGAACCCGCCGAGGTCGCGGACCGCTACGCCACGCTCACCGAGGCCCACGGCGAGCGGTTCCTGCTCGGCATCGGTGTCAGCCACGCACCGCTGATCGACTCGAAAGAGCCGGGCCGGTACCGCAAGCCGCTGGCCGCCACCAAGGCCTTCCTCGACGGCATCGACGCCTCGCCGCGGCCGGTGCCGACGGCCAACCGGGTGCTGGCCGCGCTCGGCCCGAAGATGCTGCAGCTCTCTGCGACGCGTGCCGGCGGCGCGCACCCCTACCTGACCACGCCCGAGCACACCCGGCAGGCCCGCGGGGTGCTGGGCGCCGGGCCGATGCTGTTGCCCGAGCAGACCGTGATGCTGACCGAGGACCGCGACCAGGCCCGCGAGGTGGGCACCCAGTGGCTCACGTCGTACCTGGCGCTGCCGAACTACGCGAACAACCTGCTGCGGCTCGGCTTCACCGAGGAGGACCTGACCTCGGTGAGTGACCGGGTGTTCGACGCGCTGATCGCCTGGGGTGACGAGGACGCGGTGCGCCGGCGGGTGCGGGAGCATATGGATGCCGGCGCCGACCACGTCTGCGTGCAGGTGCTGACCGCGGATCCGCGGGAGTTCCCGCGCGAGCAGTGGCGCAGGCTCGCCGACGCGCTGCTGTAGTCAGCTCAGCAGGTCCCGCACCACCGCATCGGCCAGCAGCCGTCCCCGGTCGGTGAGCACCAGCGCCTCCCCGTCGGCGCGCAGCAACCCGTCCGCGACGGCGCGTTCGGCGCGGTCGCGTTCCTCGGCAGACAGCACGTGCACCGGCAGACCGGTGCGCAACCGCGCCCGCAGCATCACGTCCTCGACGTGCGAGGTGTCCGTGTCCAAGCGCTCGAAGTCCGCGACCGGCAGGCCGCCGTCGTCGAGCACGGCCGCATAAGCGTTGGGGTGCTTGACGTTCCACCATCTGGTGGAGTCGACGTAGCCGTGCGCGCCGGGGCCGGCACCCCACCACTGGCCGCCGGCCCAGTAGCCGATGTTGTGCCTGCACTCCCCGCCCGGGCGGCTCCAGTTCGACACCTCGTACCAGTCGAAACCGGCGTCGGCCAGCCGCCGGTCGAGTAGTTCGTAGCGGCGGGCAAGCACGTCGTCGTCGGGGGCCGGGAGTTCACCGCGACGCACCCGGCGGGCCAGCGCGGTGCCGTCCTCGACGATCAGCGAATAGGCCGACACGTGGTCGACGCCGGCCTGGACCGCCGCGTCGACCGAGTGCAGCAGGTCGTCGTCGGTCTCCCCCGGCGTGCCGTAGATCAGATCCAGGTTGACGTGGTCGAAACCCGCCTCGCGGGCCTCCCGGGCGGCGTCGAGCGCACGGCCCGGGGAATGCACCCGGTCAAGCGCGGCCAGGACGTGCGGCGCGGTGGACTGCATGCCCAGCGAGATGCGCGTGTAGCCGGCGCGGCGCAGGCCGGCGAAGAACGCCGGCGACGTGGACTCCGGGTTCGACTCGGTGGTGACCTCGGCCCCGGACGCCAGCGTGAACTGGTCGCGCACCGCGTCGAGCACGGCGCTCAGTCCCGCCGCACCGAGCAGCGACGGCGTTCCGCCGCCGACGAACACCGTCTGCACGTCCGGCGGGTGCCCGAGGTGCGCAGCAGCCAGGCGCAGCTCGGTGCGCAGCGCGGCCAGCCAACCGTCGGGGTTGGCGCCGCCCAGTTCAGCCGGGGTGTAGGTGTTGAAGTCGCAGTATCCGCAACGCGCCGCGCAGAACGGCACATGGATGTACAACCCGAACGGGCGGCCCGGTACCGCCGTCATCTCAGGCAGCAGGGGCCGCTGCGCGGTGTCGGAAAGCGGTGTCACCTGCCCAGTCTTCCAGAGCGGGGTTTCGCTCAGCCTGAGCGCAAATATCGGCCGGTTAGGGTCGGTGTGGGTGTCCGTGGCACAATGGCCGACGTGACTGCCCACAGCTTCCCCCGCCGGGTCTCGCTGGTGGTGCGCCGTCATGTCGACTTCAAGCGCGTGTGCACCTGTTGTTGTCTGCCCTAGCTTGCGGATTCTGTAGGACCCAGCCCTAACCAACATCAGCTGGCCGACGGATCTGCGCCGCCGGACAGCCACCGGACTGACGCGCGATCTGAACGCCGGCTCCGACCAGGAGCCCGATCCATGACCACGACAAATGAAGCCGGCTCGCCGGCGGCAGCCACCAAACCCGCCAAGCCCGCCAAGCGACCGCGCGGCGAAGGCCAGTGGGCGCTCGGCTACCGCGAGCCGCTCAATCCCAACGAGCAGTCCAAGAAGGACGACAACCCGCTCAACGTGCGGGCGCGCATCGAGAACATCTACGCCAAGAACGGCTTCGAGAGCATCGACAAAGGTGACCTGCGCGGCCGGTTCCGCTGGTGGGGCCTCTACACCCAGCGCAAGCCGGGGTACGACGGCACCTGGACCGGCGACGAGAACACCGACATGCTCGAGGACTCGTACTTCATGCTGCGGGTCCGCAGCGACGGCGGCGCGCTGACGGCCAAGGCGCTGCGCACCCTTGGCGAGATCTCCACCGAGTTCGCCCGGGACACCGCCGACATCTCTGACCGGCAGAACATCCAGTACCACTGGATCCAGGTGGAGAACATGCCGGAGATCTGGCGGCGGCTCGACGAGGTCGGGCTGCAGACCACCGAGGCGTGCGGCGACTGCCCGCGCGTGGTGCTCGGCTCGCCGCTGGCGGGTGAGTCGCTCGACGAGGTGATCGACGGCACGCCGGCGGTCAACGAGATCGTCAAGCGCTACATCGGCAAGCCGGAGTACTCCAACCTGCCGCGTAAGTTCAAGACCGCGATCTCGGGCCTGCAGGACGTCGTGCACGAGGTCAACGACGTCGCGTTCATCGGCGTCAACCACCCTGAGCACGGTCCGGGCTTCGACCTGTGGGTCGGCGGCGGGCTGTCGACCAACCCGATGCTGGGCCAGCGGGTCGGGGTGTGGGTGCCGCTCGACGAGGTGCCCGACGTGTGGGAGGGCGTGGTCAGCGTCTTCCGCGACTACGGCTACCGGCGGCTGCGCTCCAAGGCCCGGCTGAAGTTCCTGATCAAGGACTGGGGCGTGCAGAAGTTCCGCGAGGTCCTGGAGACCGAGTACCTGAAGCGCCCGCTGATCGACGGGCCCGCTCCCGATCCGGTCACCCGGCCCATCGATCACGTCGGTGTGCAGAAGCTCAAGAACGGCCTGAATGCTGTCGGCGTCGCGCCGATCGCCGGCCGCGTCTCGGGCACCATCCTGACCAGGGTGGCCGACCTCGCCGAGGCGGCGGGCAGCGACCGGATCCGGTTCACGCCGTACCAGAAGCTGATCATTCTCGACGTTCCCGACGACAAACTGGACGAGCTGCGCGCCGGGCTGGACGCGTTGGGCCTGCCGTCGAGCCCGTCGCACTGGCGGCGCAACCTGATGGCGTGCACCGGCATCGAGTTCTGCAAGCTGAGCTTCGCCGAGACCCGCAGCCGCTCCCAGGTGCTGGTGCCCGAGCTGGAGAAGCGTCTGGAGGACATCAACGCCCAGCTCGACGTGCCGGTCACCATCAACATCAACGGCTGCCCCAACTCCTGCGCCCGCATCCAGATCGCCGACATCGGCTTCAAGGGCCAGATGGTTGACGACGGAAACGGCCCTGAGGAGGGCTTCCAGGTGCACTTGGGCGGCAGCCTGGGCCTGGACAGCGGTTTCGGCCGCAAGCTGCGCCAGCACAAGGTGCTCGCGACCGAGCTCGGTGACTACATCGAGCGTGTCGTGCGCAACTTCGTGAAACAACGCGAGGACGGCGAGCGTTTCGCGACGTGGGCGCTTCGCGCCGACGATGCGGATTTGAGGTGATGTGAGGTGACCGACCTGTTGACCGAAACCGATCTGCAGCAGCTGGCCGAGCGCGGTGCCGCTGAGCTCGGGCCGGACGCCACCGCCGAGGAACTGCTGCGCTGGACCGACGAGCACTTCGGATCCGCCGGCGGGGCGGCCGGTCGATCCGGCTACATCGTCGCCTCCAACATGCAGGACGCGGTGCTCGTCGATCTCGCGTCCAAGGTGCGTCCCGGGGTCGATGTGCTGTTCCTCGACACGGGCTACCACTTCGTCGAGACCATCGGCACCCGCGATGCCGTCGAGGCGGTCTACGACGTCAACGTCGTCAACGTGCGCCCCGAGCGCACGGTCGTCGAGCAGGACGCGGTGCTGGGCAAGAACCTGTTCGAGCGCAACGCCAACGAGTGCTGCCGGCTGCGCAAGGTGGAACCGCTGTCCAAGGCGCTGCAGGGCTACTCGGCGTGGGTGACCGGCATCCGCCGAGTGGAGGCGCCGACCCGCGCGAACGCGCCGCTGATCAGCTGGGACAAGGCGTTCGGCCTGGTGAAGATCAACCCGCTGGCGGCGTGGACCGACGAGGACATGCAGGCCTACATCGACGCCCACGGCATTCTGGTCAATCCGCTGGTCGACGAGGGATACCCGTCGATCGGCTGTGCGCCGTGCACCAACAAGCCGGTCGAGGGTGCCGATCCGCGCAGCGGTCGCTGGGCGGGCCAGTCCAAGACGGAATGCGGACTGCACGCATCGTGAGGTTCCGGTGACGCTGGTCCTGACCGCGCACGGCAGTGCCGACCCCCGGTCGGCGGTGACGGCGCGCGCGATCGTCGAATGCGTGCGGTGGCTGCGTCCGGGCCTGGATGCCCGAATCGCGTTCTGCGAGCAGAACTCTCCGAATCTGCGTGACGTGCTGTGCACGCTGCGCCGGCCCTCGGTTGTGGTGCCGCTGTTGCTGGCCGACGCGTACCACGCCCGGGTGGACATCCCCGAGATGATCGCGGACTCGGGCGCGAACGTCTGTCAGGCCGACGTGCTCGGCGAGGATGACCGACTGATTCACGTGCTGCGGCAGCGCCTGGAGCACGCGGGGATCTCGCGGCTGGATCCGAGCGTCGGGGTGCTGGTGACCGCGGTCGGTTCGTCCCGCGCGCAGGCCAATGCCCGCACCGCGACGGTGGCACGTGAGCTGACGCTGACCACCCGGTGGACCGCGACGACGGCGTTCGCCACCGGCCCGCAACCCACTCTCGCCGAGGCGGCCGACGAGTTGCGCCGCCGTGGCGCCACCCGGCTGGTCATCGCGCCGTGGTTTCTCGCGCACGGCCGGATCACCGACCGGGTCGCCGAATTCGCTGCGGCTCAGGGCATCCCGATGTCGGCGCCGCTTGGCGCGCACCGGCAGGTCGCCGCGACGGTGCTGGACCGTTTCGACGCGGCTCTCGCGGTGCACGCGGCCGCCTGACTCACAGCGCTTTCCCAGAGTCGGTACTGTGGGGGCGTCATCCCACCCGAGCAAGGACACGATGCCACCTCATAGACCCGGGGCGGTCGCATGCTGACCGCCGTTCTCGGAATTCTCATCGGCTTCCTGGTGGTGCTGGCGATCACCGCGCTGACCGGATACTTCGTCGCGCAGGAATTCGCCTACATGGCCGTGGACAGGTCGCGGCTCAAAGCTCGGGCCGAGGCCGGTGACCGCGCCGCCGCCCGTGCGCTGGCCGTCACCCGGCGCACCTCGTTCATGCTCTCAGGCGCGCAACTCGGCATCACCGTCACCGGACTGCTGGTGGGCTATGTCGCCGAGCCGCTGATCGGGCGCGGTTTCACGGTGTTGCTCGGCGGCGCCGGGATCCCGACGGCGATCGCCGTGGCGATCGGCGGCCTGGTTGCGATCACGGTGTCCACCGTCGTGCAGATGGTGTTCGGCGAGCTGTTCCCGAAAAACCTCGCGATCGCCCGCCCGGAACCGTTGGCTTGCCGGCTGGCGCTGTCCACCACGCTGTACCTGAAGCTGTTCGGCTGGCTCATCTGGCTGTTCGACCAGTCATCGAACCTGCTGCTGCGCGCTCTGCGCATCGAGCCCGTGCACGACGTCGAGCACTCCGCCACCCCGCGCGACCTCGAACACATCGTCGCCGCGTCCCGCGACGCCGGCGAGATCCCCGACGAACTGTCGGCGCTGCTCGACCGGATCCTCGACTTCCCCACCAGCACAGCCGAACACGCGATGATCCCGCGCTCGCGTGTGGACACCGTGTCCGCCGACGAACCGGTGGCCACCGTGCTGGCGCGGATGGCCACCGGCCACACCCGTTACCCCGTCACCGGCTCGAGTCCCGATGACGTGGTGGGCGTGATCGAGCTGCTGGACCTGCTGGGGCCGGTGCCCGCCACCGACACCGCGCAAGCACATTGCCGGCCGCCGGTGGTGGTGCCCGAGACGTTGCCGTTGCCCAACGTGGTGCGTCATCTTCAGCGGGCCGGGGCGGAGATGGCCATCGTCATCGACGAGTACGGCGGCTTCGCCGGCATCGTCACGATCGAGGACATCGCCGAGGAACTTGTCGGCGAGATCGACGACGAACACGACACCGACACCGAGGCCGACGTGATCGCCGACGGCGACGGCTGGCTTCTCGCCGGAGATCTCCCGCTGGACGAGGCCGAACGTACGCTCGGCGTCACCCTGCCGCCCGGTGACTACGAAACGGTTGCCGGCATGGTGATCGCACATGCGGAAGGACTGCCCGCCGTCGGCGACGAGGTCGTGATCCCGTTGCCCGCCGACCCGGCAGATCTGCGCGGCGACGGAGTGCCCCCGAAACGGTTGTTGAAGGCGCAGGTCCGCTCGATCGAGCGGCGCGTCCCGGCATCGGTGTTCGTGACCGTCTCCGAGGAGGCCGGCGATGAGTAGTCCGTGGGTCGTCGCCGCAGTCACGGTCGCGCTGATCGGCCTGAGCGCCTTCTTCGTCGCGGTCGAGTTCGCACTGATCGCCGCGCGGCGCAACCGGCTGGAGGATGCCGCGGCCACCAGCGCCGCCGCCCGCGCCGCGCTACGCAGCGCCGGCGAGCTCTCCCTGCTGCTGGCCGGCGCTCAGCTCGGGATCACCGTGTGCACGCTGCTCCTCGGTGCGATCACCAAACCCGCTGTGCACCACGCCATCACACCGCTCATTCGCGGTCTTGGCGCCCCGGTTTGGGCGGCCGATGTCGGCGGCTTCGTGCTGGCGTTGCTCATCGTGACATTCCTGCATCTGGTGGTCGGCGAGATGGCGCCGAAGTCGTGGGCCATCGCCCATCCGGAACGGTCCGCGACGCTGCTCGCCCTGCCGATGCGGGGGTTCATGTTCGCGACCCGGCCGCTGCTGCGGGCGCTCAACCACGCCGCGAACTGGTGTCTGCGCCGCGTCGGTGTCACCCCGGTCGACGAACTGGCCGACAGCCAGGACCCCGACGCGCTGCGTCAGCTCGTCGAGCACTCGGCCACCGTCGGCACCCTCGACGAGCGCTATCACGCGAACCTGACCAGCGCGCTGGAACTGGAGGCGCTGACCGTCGGCGAACTGGCCCGCCGCGATGCCCAGTACAGCGAGGTGCCTGCCGACGCGACGCCCGCCGAGATTCAGCAGACCGCGTACAGGTCCGGCCATCTGCGGCTCCTGGTCCGCGACGGCGCAGCGGTGGTGGGCGTGGTCCATGTCCGGGACAGCCTGTCCACCACGGCCACCGCCCGCGAGCTGATGCGGCCCGTGCTGTCAGTTCCGGAGAGCACCCCGGTCTATGAGGCGCTGCGCCTGATGCGGGAGACCCGCAACCACCTGGTCGTGGTCGACGGCCCGTCGGGACGGGGGCTGCTGACGCTCACCGATCTGCTGTACCGGCTGTTGCCTGACGCCGCGTAAACGGTCAGGGCTGGACCTGGAAGATGTTGTTGAACGGTGTCTGTGCCGCCGCCCGGAACCGGCTGAAGCCGGCCTCCCGGACCACGTCCCGGATGCGTGCCGGACCGGCCTGGGTGCCCAGCGCCATCCCCACCGGCTGCGCCAACGACGACGGTGTGCACAGCAACGTCGAAAACCCGTAGTAGGCACGGCCGATCGGGTTGAGGTTGTCTTCCACCCGGTCGCCGGCCGCTGGTTCGACGATCATCCAGGTTCCGTCCTCGGCGATCACCTCGCGGACCCGGCGAGCCGCGCCGACCGGATCGCCCATGTCGTGCAGGCAGTCGAACATCGTCACCAAATCGTATGGCCCACCGCTGATCTCGTCGGCTGCGGCAACCTCGAAACTCACCTGCAGATCGGCGTGTGCCGCGCCGGCCCGCTGCCTGGCGGTCTCGATGGAGCCGGCGTGCACGTCGGTGCCGACGAAGACCGAGTTGGGGAACGCTTGTGCCATGAGCAGCGTCGAACCACCGTGGCCGCAGCCGACGTCCGCGACTCGGGCGCCGCCGGCAAGCTTGTCCGCCACCCCTTCCAGGGCCGGAATCCAGTCGTTGACGATGTGGCTCGCGTAGGTCGGCAGGAAGAACTTCTCGCAGCCGACGTGTACGTCGGAATTGTGTTCTCCCCAGCCCATTCCCGCCCCGGTGCGGGCCGCGTCGACGATTGTCAGGGCGTCGCGCAACGTCCCGTAGGCGAGTTGGAACAGCCCACCGACGAATGCGGGGCTGGTCTCGTCGTGTAGTGCCGTGGCCTGTTCCGGCGGGAGATGGTAGCGCCCTGTCGCCGGGTCGTACGCGACGAAACCACCGGCAGCCTGGGCGTTGAGCCATTCGCGGGCGTAGTGCTGGTCGGTGTGTGTGCGCTCGGCGAGTTCTGCTGGCGTGCTCGGTCCGTTCTCGACGAGGCTGCGGTAATAGCCGAGGCGCTGCCCCATCACCACCAGCGCGCAGTTCAGCGCCGCACCGGTTTCGTCGACCGCGCGCAGCACGAAACTCATCAGCCTGTCCGGATCGACCGAGGGCGTGGGCGTGGCGGGCGGAGATAGCGGAGATGTAGTCATCGTGGTGTCCTTTCTCCGGAGGGCTACACCACTCAGCATGAACCTGCGGACGCCGCAGCGGATCAGGGATGACTACCTGTTTCCAAGCGACCTTCCAGCCAACGGGCCTCCCCCGGCCGACGTGTCGGTTCGGCACGCGAGAGCCCGTTCAGCCGACGGGAACCGGGACGTCGTCGGGCAATGAAGGCACCCGGGTGGCGCGCACGTAGACGGTGTCGCCTTCCTTGAGTCCCAGCGCCTCGGCGTCACCGCGGGTGATCTGCGCCGTGAACGGCGTGTGCGTCGCGGCGTTGGTCAGCTCGACGCGGACCTCGAAGCCCAGCACCACGATCCGGTCGATGGTCGCGCGCGTCACGCCGGTGGACTGGGCGGAGCCGTCCGAGGTGGCGATCGCCATCTCCGGGTTGCGGCCCACCCGGATGTCGTGGGGCCGCACCAGCACCCCGTTGAGTGACGAGACCGCACCCAGGAAGGACATCACGAACGCGTTGGCCGGCCTGTCGTAGACCTCCGTCGGCGACCCGACCTGCTCGATGCGGCCCTTGTTGAGCACCGCGATCCGGTCGGCGACGTCGAGGGCCTCCTGCTGATCGTGGGTGACCAGCACGGTCGTCACGTGCACCTCGTCGTGCAGGCGGCGCAGCCAGGCCCGCAGGTCTTCACGGACCTTGGCGTCCAGCGCGCCGAACGGCTCGTCGAGCAGCAGCACCTCGGGATCGACGGCCAATGCGCGGGCCAGCGCCATGCGCTGGCGCTGCCCGCCGGAGAGCTGGTTGGGGTAGCGGCTCTGGAAGCCCGCCAGCCCCACCACCTGCAGCAGGTCGTCGACCCTGGCCTTGATCTCGGCCTTGGGCTTCTTGCGGATCTTCAACCCGAACGCGACATTGTCGCGCACCGTCAGGTGCTTGAACGCGGCGTAATGCTGGAACACGAAGCCGATTCCGCGCTTCTGCGGCGGGATGTGCGTGACGTCGCGGCCGTTGATGGTGATGGTTCCGGTGTCGGGCTCGTCGAGTCCGGCGATGGCGCGCAACAACGTCGACTTGCCCGATCCGCTGGGCCCGAGCAGCGCGGTCAGCGAACCCGCGGGCACCTCGAAGTCGATGTTGTCGAGCGCGGCGAAGTCGCCGTACCGCTTGTTGGCGCCGGTGACGGTGATCGCGTGGGTCATGCTGTCTGCTCCTATGGGCCTATTTTGCGGCGCGTGTCCGGCGGGCGTCGAGGATCACCTGGGCGATCAGGACGAGGACAGCCACGGTCATCAACAGGGTGGAGATCGCGTAGGCGCCGTATTCGGCGCCGCGGGTATACCGGTCGTGCACCAGCAGGGTGAGAGTCTGGGAAGAGCCGGGCAGGTTCGCCGCGACCATCAGCACCGCACCGAACTCGCCGAGGGTGCGGGCGATCGTCAACACGATGCCGTAGGTCAGCCCCCACCGGATCGACGGAAGCGTGATCCGCCAGAACGTCTGCCACCACTGTGCGCCGAGGGTGGCCGAGGCTTCCTCCTGGTCGGTGCCGATCTCATGGAGCACCGGTTCGACCTCGCGGATCACAAACGGGACCGTGACGAAGATGCTGGCCAGCACGATGCCGGGGAAACCGAAGATGATCTTCCAGCCGAAGCCGTTCTCCAGGAAACCGAAGAGTCCCGCCGACCCCCACAGCAGGATCAGCGCGACGCCGACCACGACCGGAGACACCGCGAACGGGAGGTCGATTATCGCCTGCAGGATGCTCTTGCCACGGAACCTGTTGCGGGCCAAGACCAATGCGGTCGGGACGCCGAACAGCACGTTGAGTGGCACCACGATCGCGACGACGAGCAGAGACAGATTCAGCGCCGAGATCGCCGCCGGGGTGCCGACCGACGCGAGAAACTCGCCGATGCCGGGTGCGAACGTCCGCCACAGGATCAGTCCGACCGGCACGACCACCAGCACGGCGACGTAGGTCAGCGCAACCCAGCGCAGCACATGGCGGACCAGCGGCGAGAGCGTCATGGCGCCAGAGCCTCCCGTTTCGCGGCCCGCGCACCGATGGCGCGCAGGATGAACAGGATCACGAAGGAGATCGCCAGCAGCACGATCGAGATCGCGGCGGCGCCGACCCTGTCGTCGTTCTCGATCAGGGTGCGGATCCATTGCGAAGACACCTCGGTCTCCCCGGGCACCGCGCCGCCGATCAGCACCACCGAGCCGAACTCACCGATGGCGCGGGAGAACGCCAGACCCGCACCCGACAACAACGACGGCAGCAGGGCAGGCAGGATCACCCGCGCCAGGATCGTGACGTTGTTCGCGCCCAATGAAGCCGCGGCCTCCTCCACCTCCCGGTCGAGTTCGAGCAGTACCGGCTGCACCGAGCGCACCACGAACGGCAATGTCACGAACAGCAGTGCGATACCCACACCCCACTTCGTGTGCTGCAGGTGGATGCCCACCGGGCTGGCGGGACCGTACAGCGCGAGCATCACCAGGCTGGCGACGATGGTGGGCAGCGCGAACGGCAGGTCGATCACCGCGTCGACCAGACGCTTGCCGGGGAACTCGTCGCGGGTCAGCACCCAGGCGACGATCAGGCCGAAGAAACCGTTCACGACGGTGACGCCGATGGAAATGGTGAGCGTCACCCGCAGCGACGCGAGCGCGGACGGCGACGTGACCGCCGACCAGAACGCCCCGAACCCACCCTCGGCGGACTGCCACACGATCGCGGCCAGCGGCAGCAGCACGATCAGCGACAGCCACATGGTGGCCGCCCCGACACGCAACGACGTGGAACCGTGGCTGCGATACCGCAGCCGCGAGGGCGGGCCCGAGCCACCGTCACCGGTGAGCTCGGGCCGGATCGATTCGGGATTCGGATCGACCACCCCGGAGGATGAGGTCATCCAGTGGCCTGCTTGTAGATCTTGGTGATGGTGCCGTTGTCCTTGTCGAACAGCTCGGCGTCGACCTTGGACCAGCCGCCGAGATCCTCGATCGTCCACAGCTTCTCCGGGGCCGGGAACTTGTCGGCGTATTCGGCGAGAACGCCCGGGTCAACCGGCCGGAAGTTGGCCTCGGCCCACAGCTTCTGCCCCTCCGGAGTGAACTGGAAGTCCACGAACGCCTGCGCCTTGTCCAGATGCTTGCTGGTGTTGACCACCGCGGTGGGGTTCTCGATCTTGAACGTCTCGGCCGGGTTGACATGCTCGAGGTCGAAGTTCAGCGCCTCGTTCTCGTAGGCCAGCAGCACGTCGCCGCTGCCCTGCCGGAACACGTCGGTGGCCTCGCGGCCCGAGCCGGGACGCAGCTTGACGTGCTCGGTGACCAGCTTGTTGACGAAGTCGATGCCGGCCTGCGGGTCCTGGCCGCCCTTGCTGGCGTACGCGTACGGCGCGAGGAGGTTCCACTTGGCCGCACCCGAACTCAGCGGGCTCGGCGTGATGACCTCGACGCCCGGCTTCAGCAGGTCGTCCCAGGTGCGGATGTTCTTGGGATTGCCGGGACGCACCGCGAAGCTGACCACCGAACCGAACGCGATGCCCTTGTTCGGACCGGCGTCCCAGTTCTCGTCGACCTTGCCGGCCTTGACCAGGCGGGTGATGTCGGGTTCGACGGAGAAGTTCACGATGTCGGCGGGCTTGCCGGCCTCCACCGCGCGCGATTGGTCACCGGACGCGCCGTAGGACCCGGTGACCGCGACGCCCTTGCCCTCCTCGGTGGCCGCGAAAGCCGGCGAGGTCTTCGACCAGCCCGGCTCCGGAACCGCGAACGCGACCAGGGTGAGCGTGGTCTCGGCGTTGGTGTCGGCGCCTTCCCCGCCGGGCACGTCGCTGGCGCCGCCGGCGCAGGCGGCCAGCACTGTCGCCGATACGGCCAACGCGGCGGCGGTGCGCCAGCGCTTCGTCGATTTCAGGGTGTTGTGCATGGATGGCCTTCCGGTGTCGGATTTCGGGGGTGGACCGTTCCGGAAAGGCGGGTTCAGCGCTGAGACAGGTGCGCCACAGCAGTCACCGACACCGAGCCGTGAACGGGCAGAAAGTCAGCGACAACAACAGACATCAGCAACGGCACACAGACCCACGGCAATGAGAGCCACGATGTGGCCGCTCTTGTTGCCGGACGCCGATTGCATGGCGCGAAGCGTAACAGAGTTGCCGGACAGCGGCCGTGCGGGTCTTTTGGCACCCCGTCAGCGCGTGAGCAACCACATCACGATGACGAACACGATCAAAGCCACCAGGACCAGGGTGACCCGCGAACGCGGCATGCCGCTCATGCGTCGCCACCCTCTCTGTCGTCGTCGATGTGTCGGATCCGGTGCAGAATGCGGATGCCGTTGCCCAGCAGGCCGTCGAGCACCACGGCCACCACGTAGGCCAGCGCCAACACCACCGGCATCACGACCACGGTCTGCGCAACGAACGGCAGACCGGACAGCCACAGCTCCACTCCGTCCCACCAGCTGAGGAAGCCGTCCATCCGGCCAGACTATGCGTCCGGGGGCCCGGCGAAACACCGGGTGGTCGAGTAGACGCCGGGGCGCCCGGCAGTCGATGATGAGCAAATGGTTCTGCCGCAGACCGAGACCTCTGCAGAGTTGTCCTCCGACGGGGATTCCGGAGCGTTCGCGCTGGCCGCCCCGCCGGCCTATCCACACCAGAGCGCGCTGCGCAATCCGTTCCCCCCGATCGCAGACTATGCGTTCCTGTCCGACTGCGAGACCCAGTGCCTGATCTCGTCGGCGGGCTCGGTGGAGTGGCTGTGTGTGCCCCGGCCGGACTCCCCCAGCGTGTTCGGCGCGATCCTGGACCGCGGCGCCGGTCATTTCCGCCTCGGCCCCTACGGAGTGTCGGTGCCGGCAGCGCGGCGCTACCTGCCGGGCAGCCTGATCCTGGAGACCACGTGGCAGACCCACACCGGCTGGGTGATCGTGCGCGACGCCCTGGTGATGGGTCCGTGGCACGACCTGGAGACCCGGTCGCGCACGCACCGGCGCACCCCGATGGACTGGGATGCCGAACACATCCTGCTGCGCACCGTCCGGTGCGTCAGCGGCACCGTCGAGCTGGTGATGAGCTGCGAACCGTCGTTCGACTACCACCGCACCAGCGCGCACTGGGAGTACTCGGCGCAGGCGTACGGCGAGGCGATCGCCCGCGCGACCAAGAACCCGGACTCGCACCCGACACTGCGGCTGACCACCAACCTGCGCATCGGTCTGGAGGGTCGCGAGGCGCGGGCGCGGACCCGGCTCAAGGAGGGCGACAACGTCTTCGTCGCGCTCAGCTGGTCCAAGCATCCGGCGCCGCAGAACTACGAAGAGGCCGCCGACAAGATGTGGAAGACCAGTGAGTGCTGGCGCCAGTGGATCAACGTCGGCGACTTCCCCGACCACCCGTGGCGGGCCTACCTGCAGCGCAGCGCGCTCACGCTGAAGGGCCTGACCTACTCGCCGACCGGTGCGCTGCTCGCCGCGCCGACCACGTCGCTACCGGAAACCCCTCAGGGGGAACGCAATTGGGATTACCGGTATGCGTGGGTGCGTGACTCGACGTTCGCGCTGTGGGGTCTGTACACGCTGGGCCTGGACCGCGAGGCCGACGACTTCTTCGCGTTCATCGCCGACGTGTCGGGCGCCAACAACGGCGAGCGGCATCCGCTGCAGGTGATGTACGGGGTCGGCGGGGAACGCAGCCTGGTCGAAGAGGAGCTCAATCACCTGTCGGGCTACGACAACTCGCGCCCGGTGCGCATCGGCAACGGCGCCTACAACCAGATGCAGCACGACATCTGGGGCACCATGCTGGATTCGGTGTATCTGCACACCAAGTCGCGTGAGCAGATCCCCGAGACGCTGTGGCCGGTGCTCAAGGAACAGGTCGAGGAGGCCATCAAGCACTGGCGGGAACCCGACCGGGGCATCTGGGAGGTCCGCGGCGAACCGCAGCACTTCACGTCCAGCAAGATCATGTGCTGGGTGGCGCTGGACCGGGGCGCCAAGCTCGCCGAACTGGAAGGCGAGAAGGCCTACGCGCAGCAATGGCGCGCGATCGCCGAGGAGATCAAAGCCGACATCCTCGAACACGGCGTGGACGAACGCGGAGTGCTGACGCAGCGCTACGGCGACCCGGCGCTCGACGCGTCGCTGCTGCTGGCCGTGCTCACCCGGTTCCTGCCGCCGGACGACCCGCGCATCCGTGCCACGGTGCTGGCCATCGCCGACGAGCTGACCGAGGAAGGTCTGGTGCTGCGCTACCGGGTGGAGGAGACCGACGACGGCCTGTCCGGCGAGGAGGGCACGTTCACGATCTGCTCGTTCTGGCTGGTGTCGGCGCTCGTCGAGATCGGCGAGATCCACCGCGCCCGGCATTTGTGTGAGCGGTTGCTGTCATTCGCCAGCCCGCTGCATCTCTACGCCGAGGAGATCGAGCCCAGCACCGGGCGGCACCTGGGCAACTTCCCGCAGGCGTTCACCCACCTGGCGCTGATCAACGCCGTCGTGCACGTGATCCGCGCCGAGGAGGAGGCCGACAGTTCCGGCGTCTTTCAGCCGGCCAACGCCCCCGTGTAACGACAACATCGCGATTTTGCGTCTGCCCGCGCAGAATGCTGCCGTCGAAGGCCGGCACGATGGACCATCGGTGCCATGAGTTCTCGTGTGGCAGACGACACCTCGCGTCAAGTGATCGACATCGCCGTCGGCATCCTGATCGGCCTGCGTGGCTATTCGCGCGGCGAGGCGTTCGACGAACTGGTGCGCGTGGTGCGCCAGACCGGAATCGGGTTGGGCGCCATCGCTTCCGGGTTGGTCGCAGTCGCCAGCGGTTCGGCGTCGGCCGACCATGCCGAGGCGTTCAACGCGTGGGGTGAGCTGATTATGACCGGTCGTGGGGCGGCGCTCGCCGCGCGGTGAGCGCTACCTGGCCGCGGCGTTCTCGACCATCGCGCTCGCGATCTCGGCGGCCTCGTCGGTGATGCTGTAGCCGCAGGCCCACACCTCGGCGGTCAGGTTGGACACCACCGACAACGCATGCTGGCAGGCCCACCCGTCGGCGCCCTCCTGGGTGGTCAGCTGGGTGATCAGCGTGTCACCGGCCTCGACATCGTCGAGCTCCCACAGGTAGTCGCCGTCCCCAACCGTGATCGCGGCATTGGCGCACTCCTGCCACGTCGCCGACGAGTGGTCGAAGAACTGCCGCGCGTTGCCTGCCGCCGGGTACAGCACGGCCGTCTGCTCCACCCAGTGGTCGTTGTCGTCGTCGGGTTCGCGGGCGACCTGGTCGCGCATCGCCGTCCAGCCGGTGCCCTGATATACCGGCGCCTCCGCGCCGTACACCGCGCCAAGGCACGCCGGATCCGACACCTCGGCCGAGTGGTCGGTCATCTCCTCGAGTTCGCTGGTGACCTTCATCCGGGTCGAGCCGACGATCGCGTTCAACTCCTCGACGGTCAAGAGCACGTCGTCCAGCTTGGCCTCGTCGAGGGGTGGCACATTCAGCGGCGCCGCGCCGCGGCCACGCACCGCGGTTCCGTCCACGCTGCTCACGCACCCGGTCAGCAGCACCGAGAGCGCGATGGCGACACCTGCAGCGCAGGCACGAGGAATCGCGCCGAGATTGTTCACACGATTATTGTCGGCCATCACCGCCGGTCGGCCCACTGCGGCGCGGGTTCAGCGGGCCGCGACGATCTTGTCGAGAATGACGTCGGCGACCGCGACCGCCGGCCGAGCGTCCGCCGCGGCGCGCGGGTCGACGAGCTCGACCTCGACGATGCAGTCGCCGGCCAGCCCGACGGCCCGCACGCCCGTCGGGGACTCGGTGCCACCCGAGGCATGGAGCACACTCGCCGAGACCACGCGTTCACCGAACGAGACTCCGGTGATCCGGCTCATCTCGCCGCCGCCCGGCACCGAGGACTGCAACGCGACGGTCCGCCCGTCACAGCGCCGCCACTGTGCGGTGAGCGACGCGAAAAAAGCTTGGGCGGCAACAGGATCCGTCATCTGCACGACACCGAAGAACCCCGACACCGGCGGTGCGTCGAAACCGCCACCGGCCCAGGTGTTGCTGGCCACCGACTGTACCGGGCTGGTGTCGTAGACGACCTTCTGCATGCGGTAAGCGGCGCTCACGCACTCCGCGGGCGTCACCTGCGCATCGGCGACGCTGCGCAACAGCACGTCGGCATTCCCCTCGACCGGCCGGCCCAGCAGACCGTTCGGACCGGTGGCCAGCAGCGCGGACAACTCCTGCGCGGTGGGCAGGAGCTGTCCAAGCGGCCGCGCGGGCGTGGGCTGTGCGGCCTCGGCGATGCGCACCGTGGGGCGCTCGTCGACGGGAACACCTGCACAACCCGACAGTGTGACAGCCACGCACGCCGCCCCCAGCGCCCCCGCCACCCGCATCGCCATCCCCCTTCGATAGCACGCGCAGCGCGACCGCGCGACCGGTTCGGGAGATGGACGCCGTATCAGAGGCAGCCGTTGACAGTCGGGGCCCGGCCATGCAGACCCGCGCGCGTCACTTCTTCGGCTTGTCCGCGCCTGCCTCGGTGGACAGCGCGGCGACGAACGCCTCCTGCGGCACGTCGACGCGGCCGATGGTCTTCATCCGCTTCTTGCCTTCCTTCTGCTTTTCCAGCAGCTTGCGCTTACGGGTGATGTCACCGCCGTAGCACTTGGACAGCACGTCCTTGCGGATGGCCCGAATGTTCTCGCGCGCAATGATTCTCGATCCGATGGCGGCCTGCACCGGCACCTCGAACTGCTGCCGCGGGATCAGTTCCTTGAGCTTGGTGGTCATCTTGTTGCCGTACGCCGATGCGCCGTCCTTGTGGACGATCGCCGAAAACGCGTCGACGGCCTCGCCCTGCAGCAGGATGTCGACCTTGACCAGGTCGGCCTCCTGCTCGCCGGCCTCCTCGTAGTCCAGGCTGGCGTAGCCGCGGGTGCGGGACTTCAGCGAGTCGAAGAAGTCGAAGATGATCTCGCCGAGCGGCATGGTGTAGCGCAGCTCGACGCGTTCCGGGGACAGGTAGTCCATGCCGCCCAGCTCGCCGCGCCGGGACTGGCACAGCTCCATGATGGTGCCGATGAACTCGCTCGGCGCGATCACCGTGGTCTTGACCACCGGCTCGAACACCGACCGGACCTTGCCCTCGGGCCAGTCCGACGGGTTCGTGACGATGATCTCGGTGCCGTCGTCCTTGATCACGCGGTACACGACGTTCGGCGCGGTCGAGATCAGGTCGAGGTTGAACTCACGTTCAAGCCTCTCCCGGGTGATCTCCATGTGCAGCAGCCCGAGGAACCCGCAGCGGAACCCGAACCCGAGCGCCACCGAGGTCTCGGGTTCGTACGTCAGCGCCGCGTCGTTGAGTTGCAGCTTGTCCAGCGCCTCGCGCAGCACCGGGTAATCCGACCCGTCCACCGGGTACAGGCCCGAATAGACCATCGGCTTGGGCTCGCGGTAGCCCGTCAGCGCCTCCTTGGCGCCGTTGCGGGCGGTCGTCACCGTGTCGCCGACCTTGGACTGGCGGACGTCCTTCACGCCGGTGATGAGGTAGCCCACCTCCCCGACTCCGAGCCCGTCGGAGGCCTTGGGTTCGGGTGAGACGATGCCGACCTCAAGCAGTTCGTGGGTGGCGCCGGTGGACATCATCGCGATGCGCTCGCGCGGGGTGATCTTCCCGTCGACCACCCGCACGTAGGTCACGACGCCGCGGTAGATGTCGTACACCGAGTCGAAGATCATCGCGCGCGCGGGCGCGTCGGGGTCGCCCTGCGGCGGCGGGATCTCCCGCACCACGTGGTCGAGCAGGTCGGCCACGCCCGCACCCGTCTTGCCCGACACCCGCAGCACATCCTCGGGCTCGCACCCGATGATGTGGGCGATCTCGGCGGCATACCGGTCGGGATCGGCGGCGGGCAGGTCGATCTTGTTCAGCACCGGGATGATCGTCAGGTCCCGGTCGAGCGCCAGGTACAGATTGGCCAGCGTCTGCGCCTCGATGCCCTGGGCGGCGTCGACCAGCAGCACCGCGCCCTCGCAGGCCTCCAGCGCGCGGGACACCTCGTAGGTGAAATCGACATGGCCGGGGGTGTCGATCAGATGCAAAACGAACTGCTCACCGTCGACCTCCCACGGCAAGCGCACGTTCTGCGCCTTGATGGTGATGCCGCGCTCGCGCTCGATGTCCATCCGGTCCAGGTACTGGGCCCGCATCGAGCGCTCGTCGACGACGCCGGTGAGCTGCAGCATCCGGTCGGCCAGGGTGGACTTGCCGTGGTCGATGTGGGCGATGATGCAGAAGTTCCGAATCTGCGCCGGCGCAGTGAACGTCTTGTCAGCGAAACTGCTGATGGGAATCTCCTGGTGAGCGGGGTGTGGCAGCCGAAACCGGCCCTTCCAGAGTATCGAGAGCAGGCCCCCGCGGCCCAATCGAGCCCCGATCGGGCCGTCATGCACCACCTATGCTTGGCGGGTATGGCGTCCTCGTCGTCGTATCTGAAGGCGTTCCAGCGTCTCCTGGTGAAAGGCACCGAGAACCTCGTGTTCAACGAGGCCCCCAAACTCGTTCGCCAGCTGCAGAAATCGGAGACATTGCAGCGCGGCATCCAGCAGGGCATCCGCATCGGACTGGACGTGCTGTCCGGACCGGCTGAGTCCGCCGCGCCCGCACTGCCCGCGGGGCGGCCGGTGTCCAGCCGGTTCGTCCCGACCGCCCAGCGCGCCCGGCGGGTGGCCTATGCGCCCGACCTGGACGGCCGCGCCGATCCCGGCGAGATCGTCTGGACCTGGGTGGCCTTCGAGGACGATCCGACCCGCGGCAAGGACCGTCCGGTCCTCGTCGTCGGCCGCGACCGCAACATCCTGCTCGGGCTGATGCTGTCCAGCCAGGACCATCACCGCGACCAGCCGAACTGGGTGGGCATCGGCAGCGGCACCTGGGACTACGACGGAAGACCCAGCTGGGTACGTCTGGACCGGGTGCTCGACGTGCCCGAGGAGGGCATCCGACGGGAGGGCGCGATTCTGGAACGCCGGGTGTTCGAGGTCGTCGCGGCGCGGCTGCGCGCCGACTACTCCTGGAGCTGAGCCGGCACTACTGCGGACGCCGCCACATCTGCCACATCGTCGGCCCACCGCCGGGCACGGTGAGCTCACCGGTCACCTCGAAACCGAACCGCAGGTAGTACGGCACGTTGGATTCTTTGGTGGACTCCAGATAGGCGGGCGCGCCCTCGGCGTCGCAGCGGTCCAGCCGGGACCGCATCAGCGCGTGCCCGAGGCCGGCGCCGCGCATCTCCGGGTCGGAACCGATCACGCCGAGGTACCAGTGCGGCTCTTCCGGATGGTGCTCCTTCATCAGGTCGGCGACGCCCTGGCCACGGCCCACATACCGACCCATCGCCAGCAGGAACGCCGGCATCATCCGCAGTTCCTCCCGCGGGGTCTGCTTCCACCGTCCGGGCGGGTCCCACAGCGCCGCCGCGCCCAGCGCACCGGCCCGGGACGACACCTCGACCGCGTCGCCGCCCAGGAAGTGGTGCCGTGTCATCGCGCCGAACACCTGCGGCAGGGCTTTGGCGCGTTTGGCGTCGTCGGGCACCATCCACATCATCACCGGATCGTCGAAGAACGCCCGGCCGAGCACCCGCGCCAAAGCCTTGACGTCCGGCTTCTGCGCGAAGCGGACATCGATTCCGGGCACCGGCGTCAACCCTGGGTGATGTAGGCCTGGAGGTGCTCGTGCTCGCGCTCGAGTTCCTCCATCCGGGTCTTCACCACGTCGCCGATGCTGACGATCCCGGCGAGCCGGCCGTCCACCACGACGGGGACGTGCCGAACGCGGTTGTTGGTCATCAGCGCGCTCAGGCTGTCCACGGAATCCTCCGGTGTACAGGTGGCCACCATCGACGTCATGATCTCCGACACCGGGCGGCGCAACAGGTCAGCACCCACGTCATGGAGTTTACGGACGACGTCGCGCTCGGAGACGATGCCGAGCAACCCGTCGGGCGACACCACGACCATCGCCCCGATGTTATGCACCGACAGCTCGGTCAGCAGGCCGGCCACCGACGTCTCGGGCGTGATCGTGGCCACGGCCGAGCCCTTGTTTCGCAGCACGTCGGAAATCCGCATCGACTACCCCCTGGTGACGTAGCTCACATCAGGGTACCTCGCGCCGCCGGGCCGCGGAGCGGTTCCGCTGCCCTGGCCAATCACCCTGTGCGGCGCGCTTTTTCACCGCGGTTCACCGATATCTCACCGCTCGGCGGGGCCCACAGGTACGTTCTGGCTCATGATCGAAGTCACCCTGCTGGGCACCGGAAGCCCGATCCCCGACGCCCGGCGCGCCGGCCCGTCGACCCTCGTGCGCGCCGGCGGGCAGACATTCCTGATCGACTGCGGCCGCGGGGTGCTCCAACGCGCGGCCGCCGTCGGCGTCGGCGCCAACGCCATCACCGCGCTGCTGCTGACCCACCTGCACAGCGACCACATCGCCGACCTCGGTGACGTCCTGATCAGCCGGTGGGTGTCGAACTTCACCCCCGACCTGCCGCCGCTGCCCATCATCGGACCGCCCGGCACCGCCGAGGTCGTCGAGAACATGCTCAAGGCGTTTAGCTTCGACATCGGTTACCGCATCGCCCATCACGCCGACCTGACCGCACCACCGCAGGTCGAGGTGGAGGAGGTGACAGCCGGGGTGGTGTGGGGCCGCGACGAGGTCCAGATCAGCGTCGGCCCGACCGACCACCGTCCGGTGGCTCCGACCGTCGGCTTCCGCATCGAACACCACGGCGCGTCGGTCGTGCTCGCCGGCGATACGGTGCCGTGCCGAGGCCTCGACGAACTCGCCGCCGGCGCAGGAGCGCTGGTACACACCGTGATTCGGCCCGACCTGGTCCACGCGTTGCCGATGCAGCGGATCCGGGACATCTGTGACTACCACTCGTCGGTGGAGCAGGCCGCCGAGACCGCGTCCCGCGCCGGAGTCGGCATCCTGATCCTCACCCACTACGTGCCGGCGCCGCAGCCCGGCCAGGAGGAGGAGTGGCGCGCGCTGGCCGCGTCGAAGTTCGACCGTCAGATCGAGATCGGCGACGACCTGCACCGAGTGGAGGTGCACCCGGGAGTGGCTGCTAGGCCAGCCGGGTGATCTCGACGATGACGTCGAGGTCGGTGGACCCCTCCCCGGAGTAGATGCCCTTGAGCGGGGGGACGTCCGCATAGTCGCGGCCCACCCCGACGCTGATGTACTGCTCGTTGATCTCGGCGTCGTTGGTGGGGTCGTAGTGCCACCACTGTCCCGTCCAGGCCTGGATCCAGGCGTGGCTCTGCCCGTCGACGGTGTCGCCGATCTTCGCGTCGCGCGCAGGATGCAGATAGCCCGACACGTACCGCGACGGAATCCCCATGCCGCGCAACAGCATCAGCGTCAGATGGGCGAAGTCCTGGCACACGCCCTTGCCCTCGCGCAGCGCGTCGACACCCGAGGTGTGCACCCCGGTGGTGCCCGGGACGTACTTCAGTTCGCCCTGCACCCAGCGGGCGGCCTCGATCACCGCCTCGGCCGGTTCGTGGTACTTCGCGATCCGCCGGCCGACCCGTTCGATGCGCTTGCTCGACGGCACATAGTGCGTCGGGGCGAGCACCTCGTCGTACTTGTCGATCACCGCCTCTGAGGCGAGATCGGTCCAGGTGACCTTGGTCTCGGGCTCCTCGGGGGTGTCCGTCTCCACCACCGAGGACGCGGTGACCTCGAGTTCGGTGTGCGGAGCGTGCAGGTCGAAGGCCGTCACCGCGGTGCCCCAGTAGTCGACGTAGCGGTAGGACCGCGTCGCGGGCACCGTCTCCACCCGGTTGAGGATCACGTTCTGCCGGGAGTCCGAACGCGGGGTCAACCGCACTTCGTTGAACGACGCGGTGACCGGCGACTTGTAGGCATAGCCGGTCGAATGCACCACGCGCATGCGCCACATATCAGATCTCCCCTTCTTCGATCACCACCGCGTTGCGGCCCGCGTCCGTCCACGCCACCCACGGAGCGGAGTGAAAGTACTGCAGCGCCAACGCTTCTCCGACGTCGAAGCAGGTCTTCTGCAGATTGGCCAGCCGCTGTTCCAGCGAGTCGAGCAGAGCGCCCGGCTGGAGGAACTCCAGCTCACTGCGCGCCCTACCGAGCAGTCGCTGCGCCTCGGCGGTGGCGCCGAGCCGGTTGTGCGGCCGGTTCATCAGCTCGTCGAGGCTGTGCTCGGCCAGGCGCAGCGAGAAGAAGATCGACCGCGGGAAGAGCCGGTCGAGCAACATGAACTCGACCACTCGGCCCGCGTCGAGCACACCCCGGTAGGTCCGCAGGTAGGTGTCGTGGGCTCCGGCCGACCGCAGCAGGGTGACCCAGGCCGGGGACGACGCGCTGTCCCCGACCCGGGACAGCAGCAGGCGCACGGTCATATCCACCCGTTCCAGCGCTCGGCCGAGCACCATGAACCGGTAGCCGTCGTCGCGGCTGAGGGTGGAATCGGCCAGGCCGGCGAACATCGCCGCGCGGCCCTCCACGTAGGACAGGAATTCGTGCGGGCCCAGGCGTTTGGCCGCGCGTTCCCGCTCGGCCAGGGCGTTATAGGTGGTGTTCAGGCACTCCCAGATCTCGGTGGACGTCACTTCCCGTGCGCCCCGGGCATTCTCGCGAGCCGCCGAGATGGCCTCGACGATCGAGCAGGCACCGTCGGTCTCCCGGCTGAACGCGACGATGTCGGTCAGCGACCACACATCAAGGGACTGGTCGGGAGGGTCGATGCCCAGCACGCGCAGCAGGGTGCGCGACGCCTGGTCGGGGTCGACACTGGAGTCTTCGAGCAGCTGGTGCACCGTGACGTCGAGGATCCGGGCGGTGTCGTCGGCCCGCTCGACGTAGCGGCCGATCCAGTACAGCGATTCCGCGTTCCGCGCCAACAATCGAATCGCCCCCTACTGCTGCTGCTGTTGCTGTTGCTGCTGATCCTGGGTGCTGTCGGCCTTGCCGCTCTTGCTGACGCCCTTCCCGGTGGCCGCCTTCGGCAGCGAGCGCACCACCTCGGCGGCGCCGAGCTCGCGGTCGGCGGCCGAAGTTCGCGACGCCAGCACCCAGGTGTCCTTGGATCCGCCGCCCTGGCTGGAGTTCACCACCAGCGACCCCTCGGGCAGCGCGACCCGGGTCAGCCCGCCGGGCAGCACCCACACCTCGTCGCCGTCGTTGACCGCGAACGGGCGCAGGTCCACGTGGCGCGGCGCCAGCTTGTCACCGATCTGGGTCGGCACCGTGGACAACTGCATGACCGGCTGGGCGATCCAGCCGCGGGGGTCGGCGGTGATCTTCTTGGTGATCGTGGCCAGCTCCTTCTCCGACGCGTCCGGACCGAACACGATGCCGTAGCCGCCCGAACCCTCCACCGGTTTGATCACCAGCTCGTCGATGCGGTCCAAGACTTCTTCGCGTTCGTCGTCGAGCCAGCAGCGGAAGGTGTCGACGTTGGCCAGCAGCGGCTTCTCCCCCAGGTAGTACTCGATGATCGTCGGCACGTACGTGTAGACGAGCTTGTCGTCGCCGACCCCGTTGCCGACCGCGCTGGAGATCACCACATTGCCGGCCCGGGCGGCGTTGAGGATGCCGGCGACGCCGAGCACCGAGTCCGGCTTGAACTGCATCGGGTCCAGGTAGTCGTCGTCGATACGCCGGTAGATCACGTCGACCTGGCGTTCACCCTCGGTGGTGCGCATATAGACGGCGTTGTCGCGGCAGAATAGGTCGCGGCCCTCCACCAGCTCCACGCCCATCTGCCGGGCCAGCAGCGAATGCTCGAAGTACGCGGAGTTGTAGACGCCGGGGGTCAGCACGACCACCGTCGGGTCGGCGACGTTGTTGGCCGCGGCGTTGCGCAGCGCCCGCAGCAGGTGCGACGAGTAGTCGCCGACCGCGCGTACCCGGTGGGTGGCGAACAGGTTGGGGAACACGCGCGCCATGGTGCGGCGGTTCTCCATCACGTAGGAGACACCGGACGGCGACCGCAGGTTGTCCTCCAGCACCCGGAAGTTGCCCTGGTCGTCGCGGATCAGGTCGATCCCGGCGACGTGGATGCGCACCCCGTTGGGCGGGACGATGCCGACGGCCTCGCGGTGGAAGTGCTCGCACGAGGTCACCAGCCGACGCGGGATGACACCGTCGCGCAGGATCTCCTGCTCGCCGTAGATGTCGTCCAGATACATCTCCAGTGCCTGCACCCGCTGCCGGATGCCGCGTTCCAGGCGCGTCCACTCGGCCGCGGAGATCACCCGCGGCACCAGGTCCAGGGGGAACGGCCGCTCCTGACCGGACAGCGAAAACGTGATGCCCTGGTCGATGAACGCCCGGCCCAGTGCGTCGGAGCGGGCCTCCAGGTCGGCGACGTCCGACGGGGCGAGTTCCTTGTGGATGCCCTTGTACGGGCCGCGAACGTTGCCCTGCGCGTCGAACATCTCGTCGAACGCCTTGACGTAGGAACCAAGCTGGTTGTAGCCACCGAAGATGCCGTCGTGCCGCTTCGCCGGTTTCGCGGCGGTACGGGTCGTTCGTACCGTGTCGGTCGCCAAGATGTCCCCTATTCTTTGCCGGACGCACGTTGCGCGAGCATTCGAATGCCATGCTGCAGCATTCCGGCCGTTTCAGCAGGCCAGCGGAGCTCGCTTTGGGACATTTCCCCACTCGCTGCTACCCTGAACAGTCGCTGCCCCAGGACGGGCGCCCACAGACTCAAGTAACCCAGTCGAGATTTAGAAGGAATACACGCGTGGCCAACATCAAGTCGCAGGAGAAGCGGAACCGCACCAACGAGCGCCGCAGACTGCGCAACAAGTCGGTGAAGTCGTCGCTTCACACGGCGGTCCGCGGATTCCGTGCGGCTGTTGATGCCGGCGACAAGGACAAGGCCGGCGAGCTGCTGGTCGCGACCAGCCGCAAGCTGGACAAGGCCGCCAGCAAAGGCGTGATCCACAAGAACCAGGCCGCCAACCGTAAGTCGGCGCTGGCCAGGGCCCTCAACAAGATCTGAGCCCCGCACTCGATCTCCCGGCTCCTGCCGGATTTCGACTTTCCTCTCGCTTCAGCCACTGGCCGGCACACGCCGCCCGGTGGCTGAACGGTTTCCTCGGCCGGTCGACCCGCGCCCACAGCTGAGCCCGGGTCCCGGTCAGCTCAGTCGCTGACCAGCTCGGCGACCGAGCGGACTGCCCTCTCCAGCGCATAGTCGGCGTCGGCGGCCGCGCCCTTGACGTCGGCGTTCAGCGCGGCGACCAGCCGAACGGCCTGCGCCACCGAGTCCCGCGACCACCGTCGCGCCTGTTTCTGTGCTTTCTGGACCCGCCACGGCGGCATGCCGAGTTCACCGGCCAGCCGGTACGGGTCGCCGGACAGCGGCGCGACCCGTGCGATGGTGTGCACGGCCTCGGCCAGCGCATCGGCGAGCACCACGTGCGGCTCGCCGGCCATCATCGCCCAGCGCAACGCCTCCGCGGCGCCGGCCACGTCACCCACGACCGCCTTGTCGGCGATGTCGAAACCTTTCACCTCCGCCCGCCCGGAGTGGTAGCGGCGGACGGCCGCGGCATCGACCGCGCCTCCGGTGTCGGCGACGAGCTGCGAGCACGCCGACGCTAGCTCGCGGATGTCCGACCCGACCGCGTCCAGCACGGCGGTCACCGCCGCGTCGTCGACCTTGACGCGCAGCGCCCGGAACTCCTTGCGGACGAAGTCGGCGCGCTCGGCGGCCTTGGTGATCCGCGCGCAGGCATGCACCTCGGCGCCGAGTTTCTTGAGCTGCTCGGCCAGCGACTTGGCCCGGCCCCCGCCGGAGTGCAGCACCACCAGCAGGGTGCCGGGAGGCAGATCGGCGGCGGCATCCTGGATCAGCGCCACCGCGTCCTTGCCGGCCTCGGCGGCCGCCTCCAGCACCACGACCCGTTCATCGGCGAACAGCGACGGGCTGAGCAGCTCGGCGAGCTCACTGACACTGACCTCCCCGGCACGCAACCGGTCGACCGGGACGTCGACGGTGCCTGCGGCGGCGCGGGCGGCCCCCAGCACCGCACCGACGGCGCGCTCGACCAGAAGTTCCTCGTCACCCAGAACCAGGTGCAGCCCCGTCAACTGACTCACCGCACGATGGTGTCACGTCGCGCCGACAGCGCCCAATGCCACACCACCGCAACGACGACGGCCGCCACCGCCACACACAGCACCCCGCCCGCGCCGGACGGAACGGCCACCGCGGCGGCCGGCAACCGCGCGGCACACCGCGCCACCGCCAGCAACCACCACACCTCCGGACCGGTGAAGCGGATCAACAACTCCGCTCCCGGCGGCCACAGCGGGCTCAGCGCCGCCGCGGCCGACCCCAGCACGGTGATCGGCGGGATCACCGGCGCCACGACCAGATTCGCAACCACTGCGACCAGGCTCACCGAACCCGAGATGCCGGCGATCAGCGGCGCTGTGACCAATTGCGCGGCGACGGCGACGCTGACCGCGTCGGCGAGGGGCTTCGGCCAGCCCCGCCCGGCCAGGCGCTGTGACCATGCCGGCGCGAGGACGACCAACGCGGCAGTGGCCGACACCGACAGCGCGAACCCGGCGTCCACGGCGAGCCTGGGCGCGCCGACCATCAACGCGATCACCGTGGCCGCCAGCGCGGGCACGGCCTGCCTGCGCCGGTGCGACAGCACCGCCAACAACGTGATGGCGCCCATCAGGGCGGCCCGCAGCACGCTGGGCGAGGGTTGCACGACCACGACGAACGCGACGAGTGCGAGCGCGGCGAGCGCGACCGCGGCCCGCGGTCCGATCAGCGCGGCCGACAACAGCACCGCCCCGCACACGATCGTCACGTTCGCACCCGACACCGCGGTCAGATGTGTGAGCCCGGAGGCCCGGAACTCCGCGGCGGTCTGCGCCGGGACCGCGGACATGTCGCCGAGCACCAGCGCCGGCAGCATTGCGGCCTGGTCGGGCGGCAACGCCAGACGCGCGGCGGCGGCGAACCCGGCGCGCAGCCGGTGAGCCGACCGGTGGATCGGCGCTGCCTCGCCCACCACCGGCGCACCGTGCGCCGCCAGCACCGCCACGGTGAGGTCGCGGCGCTTCGGAGCGCTGACTCGCGCGCGGAACCGCGCAGGCTGCCCGGCCGTGAGGCTCGCATAGGCCGCGCCGGACGCGAACACCACCACATCGCCCGAGGACGGGCCGCCGTCGAGCTGCACCAGCGCGCCGCGGATCAGCGTGCGGCCTCCCTCCAGCACCCGCGGTGTCTCCGACGGCGTCACGGTCACCGTGACGTCCGAGCCCATGTAGCGCGTGATCGGATGGCCGGCCACGGCGTCGACCCGGACCGCGATCGCGACCCCGAATCCGCCGCCGACCAGCGCCACCGCGGCCACCCCGGCCGCGATCGGCTTCCGGTCGCCGCCCGCCCGCCGGGTCCCCCACCAGCCGGCGGCGAAGGCGGCCCCGACCGCGGCCACCGCGGCAGCCGCCGCACCCGCCTGGAGCCACACGATCCCCGCCGCCGTGACCGCCCAACTGGTCAGCGCGGCCGGCACCAGGCGCAGGTCCACCGGGTCACACCCGGACCAGCGTGCGCAGCTTGTCCAGCCGCGCCGGGCCGATGCCGTCGACGTCGCCGAGTTGATCAACGCTGTCGAACCGGCCGTTGGCGTCGCGCCACGCGATGATCGCCGCCGCGGTGACCGGACCGATGCCCGGCAGGGTGTCGAGTTGCTCGGCGGTGGCCGTGTTCAGGTCGACCACTCCCGTTGTTGCCGAAACGGATTCGCGTGCCGACGGCGTCCCCGGCGAGGAGGGCTCGGACACGATCGAGCTGCCCATCTCGGCCGGCTGACCGGGCGCCGCAGCGATCCCGACCACGATCTGTTCGCCGTCGGCGACCCTGCGCGCCATGTTCAGCCCGAGCACGTCGGCGCCGTCGAGGGCCCCGCCGGCCGCATCCACCGCGTCGGCGATCCTGGCGCCCGGCTTCAGGGTCACCAGACCCGGGGTGTGCACCAGACCCACCACGCTGACCACCACAGGTTCGGCGGGCCCGGGTGACGCCGGCCCCGCGGTGGGGGCGACCGAGGACACCATTTCCACCGGCGGGAGTTTGGCCGACACCACCGCCGGTGGACTGTCCCGGATCAGGGTCACGACGGTGACCAGCACCGCGGCCACACCGACGACGAAGAGCGCCAGGACCCCGGCCCGGCCGGGATCGGCGCGGATCCTCGCCAGCAGCGTCGACGGCCCGTCCTGCGCCGCCGCGGGCAACCACCGTGACAGCAGCGTGTCGGGCGGATCGTCGTCGTCCTCGGCGTCGTCCTCAGCGTCGGGAGCGGCGGCGTCCTGCGCGGCGCCGATCCGCCGTCGCAGCCGCTCGGCGGGCGTTTCGGTGGACATGGCGCGACCGTATGCGCCCGTGGCGACAGCACTGCGCCGATGCGGGGGCGTTGGGACCAACCTGGGGATGAACTCCGCTTTGGGGACAACGGTGGCTAGCATTGCTCTTCGATATGAACCGCCGAGCCCCGTTGATCGCAGGTGTGGCGTTCGCGGTGCTCTACGCGACGGCTGTGCTGCTGCTCCCCGCCATGCCCGGCCCCGACGCCGGCGTCGCCCGGATCGAGGCCCTGCTGCTGGTGGCCTCGGCGCTCACACTGGTCGTGGTACTCGCCTTCGCCCGGGACCGGCTGACGGGTCCGCCCGCGCATCTGTTCACCATCGGATCGGCACTGCTGGCCGCCCAGCTGTGCGTGGCGGCGTGGTTCGCCGCCGGGCCCGAACTGAGGCCCGGTCAGGTCACCGCCGGCACCGCGCGCGCCCTCGACGACATCGGGGCGATGTGGCTGCCGGTCGTCACGATCGCCAACATCCTGGTGGCCGTCCCGATCCTGTTGACCGCCAACGAGGGCCGTCTCCCCCGCTGGCTGGGAACCGCCGCAGCGGTGTTCACGGTGGAACAGATGATCGAGACGATCACCATCATCGGCCCGCCCGGCAGCTTCATCTCCCCCGGCGGCCCGATGAACCACTATCTGGGAGGAACCCTGACCGCCGCCTTCTTCCTCGCTCTCGGCGTCGCGCTTGTCCTGCCCGCGTCTGCGGCTGCGCCCGTCGACGCACCCGCCGAACCGTCCGCACCGGCCGCACAGTCGGCACCCGCCGACGAGACCCCGGTGGACTGATGGCCCCGCCCCGCCTGGTGCCGCCCTGCACCGCCGACACCGCCGCGGCCGACAGTCTGCGCGCCGAGGTCCGCGCGTTCCTCGCCGAACAGCTCGCCGCCGGCGCGTTCACCCCGACCGCGGACGCGTGGTTGTGCGCATGGGACGAGAACTTCACCGCCGCGCTCGCCGCGCGCGGCTGGCTCGGCATGACCGTCCCGGTCGACTACGGCGGGCACGGCCGCAGCTTCCTGGAACGGTTTGTCGTCACCGAGGAATTGCTTGCCGCCGGAGCGCCGGTGGCCGCACACTGGATCGCCGACCGGCAGATCGTGCCGTCGCTGCTCAAGTACGGAACCGAGGCGCAGAAGACCGAGTTCCTGCCCCGGATCGCGCGCGGGCAGTGCTTCTTCGGCATCGGGATGAGCGAGCCGGATTCCGGGTCAGATCTGGCCAGCGTGCGCACCCGCGCCGAACGGGTCGACGGCGGCTGGCGGCTGTCCGGCACCAAGGTCTGGACGTCGGGGGCCCACCTGGCGCACGCGTTCATCGCGCTGGCGCGCACCGCCCCGGTGGATCCGCAGCACCGGCATGCCGGTTTGAGCCAGTTCATCGTCGATCTGCGCGGTGACGGGGTCGAGATCCGCCCGATCGTCTCGATGAACGGCTCCCATCACTTCAACGAGGTGATCCTCGACGGCGCCTTCGTGCCCGACGACATGGTGTTCGGCACCATCGGCGAAGGCTGGACACAGGTCACCTCCGAGCTGAGCTTCGAACGCAGCGGGCCGGAACGGTTCCTGTCGACGTTCGTCCTGCTCGACGCCTGCGCCGAAACCGTCGCCTCACAACGGGTTTCCCGCAGCGACGAGTTGGGACGGCTGGTGGCCCGGGTCGCCGGGCTGCACCAGATGTCGTCCGCGGTGGCCGGCGCGCTGCAACGCCACGAATCCGCGGACGTGGCGGCGGCCGTGGTCAAGGTGCTGGGCACCACCACCGAGGGCGACATCGCCGAGTACGCCCACCTCTCGCTGGATGACGCTGCGCCGCAACAGTTCACGGCGATGGCGAACCTGGCGGTCGATCAGCGTCCCGGCTTCACCCTGCGCGGCGGCACGAACGAGGTGTTGCGCGGAGTCATCGCACGCGGATTGGGGATCCGATGACGATGCCCGGGGTCGACCCCGCACTGGCCGAGATGATGGACGCCGTGTTCGCCGAACACGGCACCGACGAGGACCTGTGGAGCCGGCTCGACGCGCTGGGCCTGGTACGCCTCACGGGCCCCGAGGAGTCCGGCGGCAGTGGCGCCGGCTGGCACGAGGCCGCCGAACTGCTGTCGGCGGCGGTGCGGCACTGCGTGCGGGCACCGCTGGCGGAGAACGATCTGCTGGCGGGCTGGGTGCTGGACGCCGCCGGGATCCGGTATGACGCCGCGGTGCGGACGGTGGCCGTGCTGGACGGGACGGGAACCGCCGGCACGGTGCCCTGGGCGTCACGGGCCGACCGTGTGGTCGTCATCTGGCCGGACGACGCCGGCTGGCTGGCCGCCGATGTGGCCGTCGAAGCGGTGACCATCGCGCCGGGAGCCAACCTGATCGGTGAGCCCAGAGACGATGTGGCAGTGGATATCTCGTCGCTACAGGGGGTTCGTGTCGGTGCCGGGCTGGTCGCACAGCTGCAATTGAGGTCGGCGCTGACCCGGGCCATCCAGGTCTGTGCGGCGCTCGACGGTGCGCTGGAACTGTCGATCGAGCACGCCTCGGCGCGTGTCCAGTTCGGCCGGCCGCTGGCGAAGTTCCAGGCAGTTCAACACCTGATCTCTGACATCGCCGCCGAGGCCGCGCTGGCCCGGTCGGCCACCGAGGCGGCCCTCGCCGTCGCCGTCGACAGCGACTGGTCCTCTCCCCGGGTGGAGTTCCTGGTCGCCGCGGCGCGGTCATGCACCGGGCACGCCACGTCGGTGGTCGTGCGGAACGCCCACCAGGTGCTCGGTGCGATCGGCACCACCCGTGAGCACCGCCTGCACGAATTCACCCGCGCCGCGCTGGCATGGCGTTCGGAGTTCGGATCGGTCCGCCACTGGGACGGGCTGCTCACCGACATGGCGACCCAGACCGGACCGCACACGTTGTGGAACCTGATCGCCCCGTAGCGCTCAGCGCACGATCACCGAGCTGGGTTCCCTTGGTGCTCCGAGCATCTCGCGATGCGACGGTGGGGTGCGGCCGCCCTCGTCGATGATGCCGTAGCGCGCAGCGGCTTCGGCGGCGATCAGGGTGTGCCCGCTGAGGCCGTCCAGGTCCGGATCGCGATACAGCGCGTCGATCACATGACCGGTGAACTCCGGCGTCTCGGCCTGCTCGGCGAACGCCGCCAGCGCGTCGGGGTTGCCGTCGAACGCCGAGCGCAGCTTCTCGGTGAGCAGGATCCCCATCCACACCGAGATTGTCGCGACGCCGGTACCGCGGAAGTCGACCGCCATGTCCGCGGCCATCTTGTCCACCCCCGCCTTTTGTGCGCCGTAGGCCGGGCCGTGCATGTAGCAGACCGAGCCGGGCGAGGACGTGAAGGCGATCAACCCGTGCCGCTGGGCGATCAGCAGCGGCGCGGCGTGCCACGACGCGACGTACGCCGACCGCAGTCCGACGTCGAGCACGTCGGCCAGGTCGCGGGGTTTCTGCCAGAACGGCTTCGGACTGACCAGCCCGTCGGCGATCACCGCGGCGTTGTTGACCAGCAGGTCCAGCCTGCCCGCCTCGGCGCCCACCCGGTCGAACAGCGCCCCTACGGCGTCGTCGTCGCGATGATCGACGCGCATCCCGGTGCCCCACGGCGCATCGTCGGCCACCGTGCGCCCGGTGCCGTAGACCCGCCATCCCCGGCCCGCCAGGGCCGTCGCGATCCCCAGTCCTGCGCCGCGGCTGGCACCCGTCACCACGGCCACCGGCGCCATCTCACCCATTCCGCCACCTTAGAGGCAGTAGCTTGACCCCATGACCACCACCAGCAGTCGACCACTTCGCGTCATCCAGTGGACCACCGGCAACATCGGACGGCGATCGTTGCACGCGATCATCGGCCGCGACGACATGGAGCTCGTCGGGGTGTACGCGCACGGCGCCGACAAGGTGGGGGTCGACGCTGCCGAGCTGGCCGGATGGCCGCAGCCAACCGGCGTGACCGCAACCAACGACATCGAGGAACTGGTGGCGCTGCAGGCGGATGCGTGCTGTTACAACCCGTTGTGGCCCGACATCGACGAGCTGGTGCGGCTGTTGGAGTCCGGAGTCAACGTGTGTTCCAGCGCCGCCTGGATCACCGGGGGCAAGCAGTCCCCCGAAGACCTCGACCGCATCCGGCGCGCATGCGCCGCAGGGAATTCCACGATCTTCGGCAGTGGCGCACACCCCGGCATGAGCAACCTGGTCGGAATGGTCCTGTCCGGGGCGTGCGAGCGCGTCGACGAGATTCGCATCACCGAGTCGGTGGACTGCTCCACCTACGAGTCGGCGGGCACGCAGACCGCGATGGGCTTCTCGCAGGATCCCGACACCCCGGGACTGGCCGAGAGCGTACGGCGGGAGAGTGAGGTGTTCGCCGAGTCCGCCGCGATGATGGCCGACGCGATCGGCGCCACGCTGGACCGAATCACCTTCGACGTCACCTTCACCGCGGCCACCGGTGACAGCGACCTCGGTTTCATGAAGATCCCGGAAGGCACAGTCGCCGGGGTGCACGGCTATCACCGCGGCTGGGTCGGCGACCACAACATCGTCAGTGTCGGCTTCAACTGGATCATGGGAAACCACGTCACCCCGCCCAAACCGCTCGAACACGGCCACGTGATCCAGGTGTTCGGAGTGCCCAACATGCGCACCGTGCTGCACTGCCTGCCGCCCAAGGACTGGACCGAGCCCGGGATCATGGGCCTGGGCATGATCTACACGGCGATGCCGGTGACCAACGCGGTGCCCGCCGTCGTCGCCGCGCCGCCGGGCATCGTCACGCTGGCCGACCTGCCGCCGATCACCGGCCGGGCGGCGGTCTGATCTCGCCGAGATTGCTTTCAGCGTGCGATTTCGCGAGTTCCCTCGCGTGGAATGCGATTTCGGCGGACAGGGTCAATGCACCTGCAGGGCCACTCCCACCGCGCCGGCCCCGACGTGGATCGACAGCAGCGGCCCCATGTCGGCGACGGTGAGCGAGGAGAGCTGCGGAAGCCGTTGCGTCAGTGTGGCACCGAGCTCGTCGGCGGCGTCGTGGTTGTCGACGTGGTGCACGACGACGTCGGCGCACCGGTCGCCGATCACCTGCGCCACCCGATCCACCATCGCGGCATGTGCCTTGGTGACCGTGCGGATGCGCTGGTCGAGCACCAGCCGGCCGTCCACGTCGAGGCACAGCAGCGGTTTGAGGGCCAGTGCGGTGCCCAGCCACGACGCCGTGGTGCGAATCCTGCCGCTGCGGCGCAGATTGTCCAGCCGGTGCACGACGAGGAACACGTGCGAGCGGGTCAGCGCGGAACGCGCCGCGGCCTCGACGGCGTCGATGTCACCACCGGAGCGTGCGCAGTCGGCCGCGGCGAGCGCCACGAACCCCACACCCATCGCGGCCGAGCGCGAGTTCACCACCCGCACCGCGGGGCCGAATTCCCGGGCCGCCGTCGCCGCCGCACTGTAGGTACTCGACAGCGCTCCCGAAAGGTGAACGGCGACAACGCCGTCGCCGCCGCTGTCGGTGAGGGCGCGGCGGTAGGTGTCGACCAACTCGGCGGGGGTCGCGCCGGCGGTGGTCACCTTGGGACGATCGTGGATGTCGTAGGGGATGTCATCGATCCCGTCGCGCAGGTCCTCCCCGTCGAGCAGCACGTGCAGGGGGACCTCGCGAATGTCCCACCGTGTGCGCTCCTCACACGGAAGGCGCGAGGACGAGTCGCTGACGACCACGACCGGCATGGAGCGTCAGCCGCCTATCGAGGGGACGTCCGGGATGTCCACGCCTGCCTCGGCGAGTCCCTTGATCATCAGTTCGGCGACCGCCTGATGGGCTTCGAAGTTCCAGTGGATGCCGTCGGGGTTGCCTCGACCGCTGCGCACCTCTTCGCCCACCGCGGCCTTGAGATCGACCAGCGGCACCCCCTTCTCGGATGCCCAGCGGGTGATCGCTGCGACGGTCCCGGCACGGCCGTGATGGGCCATCCCGTACGTCGGGGCGATGTGCACCGATGGAAGGGATGCCACCACCGGGATGCCCGGACGGTTGAAGTCGATTGCCGCCCTTGTCATCTCGAGATAGTCGACGGTCAGGTGCGGAGGCAGGGCCGGGCGCGCGATCGGCGAGAGCCGGGGCTGCACCCAGCCGTATCCGTCACGCACCCAACGCCGTAGGCGCGGAGGTCGCACGTAGCGGATCAGTTCGCGCAGCACGGTCGGCAGCGGTGACGGTAGCGAATCCATGCCGGACGTTGCGAAGATCACCGCGCCCGCTTTCGGCAACGCCGCCCACGACCGCGGATCCTGGGTGGCCGCCCACCACACGTCCCGACTCGTCCACCCGATCCGGCCGATCAGTTCGACACCCCAGTCAAGTTGCCCCGCAACGAGGTTCGGCCAGATCCGGGGATCGTCTGAGGGAAGCCCGCCGGTGGGCCCGTAGTAGGACAGCGAGTCGCAGAAGATCAGCAGCGTGCGGCGACCGGCCCGTGCCTCAGAGGACATCGTTGGCAACCTGAGCCGAGGCGTTCCACACGTCCAGACGCCACCGGATGTCCGCGAACGACGCCGGGTCACCGTCGGCGCGGGTGTGCCCGGCCAGCTGGACCCAGCTGGCGTTGCCCATGCCGCCGAGCACCGGCCAGTTCTCGGGCGGCAATCCCAGCAGCGCCGCGGTCAGCGCAGCGATCAGGCCGCCGTGCGCGACGAGCACCACGGGGCGCTCCGAGCCGGCCGCCCCCCACTCGGTCTGCCGGGCGACCAACTCCTGCACCAGCGGCAGGCTGCGCGCGGCCACGTCGATTCGGCTCTCCCCGCCGTGCGGAGCCCAGCGCGCGTCGTCACGCCATGCCAGCCGCGCACCCGGAGCGACGGCGTCGACCTCCAGGTGGGTCATGCCCTGCCAGTCGCCCAGATGAGTCTCCCGCAGTCGGGTGTCGATGCTGACCGGCTGGCCGCTGCGGTCACCGAGCGCGACGGCGGTGTCGAGCGCACGGCGCAGATCCGAGGACACGATCAGCAGCGGCTGCCGCTTGGCGAGCACCTCGGCGGCCGCCACGGCCTGTTCCCTGCCCAGGTCGCTGAGGTCGGTGTCGAGCTGACCCTGCATCCGGCTGCCGGCGTTGTACTCGGTCTGCCCATGCCGCAGCATGACCAGGCGGCGAACCCTCATTCCTCGTCCCGCGGCAGGTCATCCCGCGGCGCGGCCTCCTGCGGCGCGTCTTCCTGCGGGACGTCGAGGTCCACCGGCACTGTCGGGCAGTCCCGCCACAGCCGGTCCAGTGCGTAGAAATTGCGTTCGTCTTCGTGCTGGATGTGCACCACGATGTCGACGTAGTCGAGCAGGGTCCAGCGACCTTCCCGGGTGCCCTCCCGGCGTGCCGGCTTGTAGCCGGCACGGCGCATCTTCTCCTCGACCTCGTCGACGATCGCGTTGACCTGCCGATCGTTGGATCCGGACGCGATGACGAAACAGTCGGTGATGACGAGCTGGCCGGACACGTCGATCACGACGACGTCCTCGGCGAGTTTGGCCGCCGCCGCCCTGGCGGCGACGGTGGCCATGTCGATGGCTTCGGCTGAGGCGGTCAGGGGTGCTCTCCTTCACCTACAAGGCTGGGGCTCCGATAGAGATTACGTTTGGCCACGTACTGCACGACACCGTCGGGGACCAGATACCAGATCGGCCGCGACTCCTCGGCCCGCCGGCGGCAGTCCGTCGACGAGATCGCCAGCGCCGGCACCTCGATCAGGTTCAGGGCGTCATCGGGCAGCTCGGCCATGGCCGCCGTGATGTGTTTTCCGTCGAGTTCGTAGCCGGGCCGGCTGACTCCGACGAACCGGGCGATCGAGAACATCTCCTCCCAGTTCTGCCAGGACAGGATCGACGCCAGCGCGTCGGCACCGGTGATGAAGTACAGGTCGGCGTCGGGATTCTGGGCCCGCAGATCCCGCAGCGTGTCTTTGGTGTAGGTGGGACCGCCGCGGTCGATGTCGGCTCTGCTGACGGAAAACCGCGGATTGGACGCCGTCGCGATCACCGTCATCAGATAGCGGTCCTCGGCCGCGGTCACCGGCCTGCTGCGCTTCTGCCAGGGCTGGCCGGTCGGCACGAACACCACCTCGTCGAGCTCGAACCGGTCGGCGACCTCGCTGGCCGCGACGAGGTGGCCGTTGTGGATGGGATCGAAGGTCCCGCCCATCACGCCCAGCCTTCTGCGCCGTCGGCCGCCTGCTTGCACGAATAGCGAGCTTACGGGAGCGCGGCCTCAGACAGCCGAGAGCCGATGGGCGTGCAACGCCTCGGACACCTCGAACGCCGCGCGGTCGGCGCGGTAGACGTCGCGGGCGTACTCCACACACCGCCCGGAGCTGTCCTCGGTGTTCCGGGTCAGCAGGGTCCCGGCCGAGCCCGCCCGCACACCGAGCTGCGCGCTCGTCGCGTCATCGAGCACGATGGATTCCAGTACCGCGGTCGAGCGGGCCAGGTCGATGCCGAACCGGGTGCGCAGTACCGCCCACAGCGAGCCGTCGTCGGTCACGTCGAGAATGCCGGGCGTCAGGTCGGCGGGAAGGTACGTCGTCTCCAACGCGAACGGAACGTCGTCGACACTGCGCAGTCGATGAAAGACGTGCACGGCGGCGCCGTCGGCGAGATCGAGTGCGCGCCGCACCGCGGGACTGGCCACCCGATGTTCGGCCCACAACAACTTCGCCGCCGGCCGCCGGCCCATCCGGGCGACCTCTTCCGAGAAGCTGCCGACATGGAACCGCACCCGCGGCTCGGCCACGAACGTGCCGCGCGGCGGCTTGCGGTAGACCACGCCTTCGCTCTCCAGCAGCGACAGCGCCTGACGGGCGGTCATGCGGCTGACCCCGTGCCGTTCGGCGAGCTCACGTTCGGACGGCAACAGCGTGTGCGGGCCCAGCGCTTCGGTGGCGATCAAGTCGCGGACGTCAGCGGCAATCGACATGTACAGGGGCGTGCCTGCGGGCATCTTTGCAGCGTAGCGACGTAACTGAACTTCGGTCGTCAAGATGTCCCGGGTAAACACTGTGTGACCTCGTTGACGCGGGGCCGCAGGACACCCATACTCTGGTTCAACCACATGGTCTAGACCATAGATTTGGAGCGATCGATGTCTGAGCAGTCTTCGCGGCAGTCTTCGCGCAGTGATGCCGCCGACCTCGCCCAGTTCGGGTACAAGGAGTCGCTGGAACGACGGACCGGGAAGTTCGCCTCGTTCGCGGTCGCGTTCGCGTTCGTGTCGATCGCAACGGGCATCTTCACCACCTACGGCTCGGTGCTCAACAGTTCGGGTCCGGTCGGCATCTGGACGTGGCCGATAGCGGTGATCGGTCAGCTCGCGGTCGCCTTCGTGCTGGGGGCGCTGGCCTCCCGGATCCCGGTGACCGGTTACCACTACCAGTGGATGTCGCGCCTGGCGAACCCGGTCCTGGGCTGGATCATCGGCTGGATCTCGTTCTCGTTCCTGGCGGTCGTCGTCTGCGCGGTGGACTACACGATCGCCTCGACGATCCTGCCGGTGCTGCTGAACTACGAGAGCACCCCGACGATCGCGTGGGTGATGACGGCCGTCGTGCTGCTGCTGCAGGCACTGCTGGTGGCGTTCTCGACCCCGTGGGCCGAGCGGGTGAACAACAGCCTGGTCACCCTGGAGCTGATCGGGATGGTCGCGCTCACCGCGCTGCTCCTGGTTGTCGCGGCTGTGCGCGGCGACATGGATTTCGGCAACCTGTTCAGCAAGGGCGCCGTGTCCGCAGAAGGGTTCTGGAGCTTCGGCGACTGGACCTCGGCCGGTCCGTGGATGCTGGGCTTTCTTCTCGGCGCGTTCACGATCGTCGGTTTCGAATCCGCGGCCAACCTCGCCGAGGAGACCCACGACCCGGAGCGGGTGGTGCCGCGGGCGATGTGGCAGGCCGTGCTGGCCTCCGGTGTGCTCGGATTCGTGTTCCTGGTGGCGGTGACGCTGGCCGCGGGTGATCCGGTGGCGCTGGCCGAATCCGGCACGCCGATCGCCGACGTCATCGACAAGACGCTCGGCTCGGTGGTCGCCACGCTGCTGCTGTTGATGGTGGTGCTCGCGATCTTCGCGTGCGGGCTGGTCATCATGATCACCGGCGTGCGGCTGACCTGGGCGATGTCACGCGACAAGCGGTTCCCCGGCTGGCAGCAATGGAGTCAGATCTCGCCCCGGTTCCATACTCCCCTCAAGGCCACGGTGCTGTACTTCTGCCTGGCGCAGCTGATCCTGGCGATCTTCGCGCACTCGGAGACCGCTCTGTTCACCCTGTTCGGCGCCGCGACGCTGCTGCCGGCGGTGATGTACGCGTCCACGGTGGTGCTGTACCTGGTCAAGCGCAAGGAACTGCCCAGCAACGGCAAGTTCGACCTGGGCGTCTGGGAGGCCCCGATCCTGGTGGTGGCGGTGGTCTGGCTGGTTTTCGAGTTGGCGCTGTTCCGCGACGCATCTTTCAAGGAGGCGTGGTCCTACGTCATCGTGATGGTGGCGATCGGGGCGGCCTACCTGGGCTACCTGCTGATCCGCTACGGCAAGAAGAGTCTGTCGATGCCGGACATGCACTCCATCGACGCCGAACTGCGGGAGTGACGGACCACGCGATGGGTCACATCCTGGCCATCGATCAGGGCACGTCCGGAACCAAGGCCGTCGTCGTCGACGCAGCCGGGCACGTCCTGGCCGTCGCCGAGGAGTCCCTGCGCCCGGACTATCTGCCCGGCGGCGGCGTCGAGCAGGATCCCGAGGCGCTGTTCGATTCCGTCGTCACCGCCGGACGCCGCGCGCTCGAGTTGGCCGGGGTGACCGCCACCGCGGTCGCGCTGGCCAACCAGGGCGAGACGGTTCTGGCGTGGGACCGCACCACCGGGCAACCCCTCACCCCCGCGGTCGTGTGGCAGGACCGGCGCGCCGAGTCCCTGTGCGCCGCACTCGCCGATCACGCCGACGAGGTTGCCCGGCGGACCGGGCTGGTGCTCGATCCGTACTTCTCCGCACCGAAGATGGCGTGGATCCGCGCCCAGCTGACCCGCGACGGGGTGGTGACCACGACCGACACGTGGCTGGTGCACCGGCTGTGCGGCGCGTTCGTCACCGACGCGTCCACCGCAAGCCGCTCGCTGCTCATGTCGTTGGACAAGGTGCAGTGGGACGACGACCTCGTCGCGCTGTTCGGCCTGGACGGCGAGGCGCTGCCGCAGATCGTCGCCAGCGACGAGATCATAGGCACCACAGAGGTTTTCGGCCCGAGTCTGCCGGTCACCGGCCTGGTCGTCGACCAGCAGGCGGCACTGCTGGCCGAGAGCTGTCTGGAGCCGGGATCGGCGAAATGCACTTACGGCACCGGCGCGTTCCTGCTCGCGCAGCTCGGGTCCGACGCGGTGCGGTCGACCTCCGGGCTGACGACGTCGGTGGCCTGGCGGTTACGTGACCAGACGCGGTACTGCATCGACGGCCAGGTTTACACGGCCGCATCCGCGATCCGTTGGGCCGTGGATCTCGGGTTGGTACCGTCGGCCGATCAGATCGACTCCGCCGCAGCGGAATCCAGCGACGGCGTGTTATGCGTGCCGGCGCTGGCGGGGCTGGCGGCGCCGTGGTGGGATTCGGGCGCGACCGCGTCGTTCTCGGGGATGACTTTGTCGAGCGGACGCGGCCAGTTGGTACGGGCGCTGGTCGAAGGAATCGCCGCGCAGGTGACCGCACTGACCGACCTGGTGTCGGCGGACCTCGGCAGGCCATTGACACGGCTGCGCGTGGACGGCGGCCTGACCCGGTCGGCCGCCCTGATGCAGGCCCAGGCCGACCTGGCTCGCATCCCGGTCGAGGTGTACCCGTCGCTGCACGCGACCGCGCTCGGTGCGGCCGCGTGTGCCCGGCTCGCACTCGACCCCGGGATCTCCGTCGCGGACGCGGTGGGGCACTGGGTTCCCGCACAGACCTACCAACCGCGGTGGTCGGCCGACCGCGCCGCCGACTACCTGCACCGCTGGCGTCGTGCCGCTGATTCGGCTGCCACACAGCAGAATTCATCTGAGGAGAGCACATCATGACCTCCGAAGGCGTCTCCGACGTCGTCGTGATCGGCGCCGGGATCGTCGGCGCCGCGATCGCCCGGGCCCTGGCCGGCACCGACCTGTCGGTCACGATGGTCGAGGCCCGCAACGATGTCGGCGACGGCACCAGCAAAGCCAACACCGCGTTGCTGCACACCGGTTTCGACGCCACCCCCGGGACGCTGGAATCCCGGCTGGTGGCCAGGGGCTACCACCTGCTCGGCGACTACACCGAACAGACCGGCATCCCGGTGGAACGCACCGGCGCAATGCTGGTGGCCTGGACCGAGGAGGAGGCCGACGCGCTGCCCGGCCTGATCGTCAAGGCCGAGCGCAACGGCTACCGCGAATGCGGCCTCGTCACCGCCGACGAGGTGTACCGCAGGGTTCCCGACCTCGGCCCGGGCGCGCTGGCCGGTCTGACCGTGCCCGGCGAATCGGTCATCTGTACCTGGACCACCAACCTGGCGCTGGCCACCGACGCGGTAGCCCGGGGCGCGCGACTGCTGCGCGGTGCACAGGTCACCGGCGTCGACCGCGGGCCCGACCACACGACGCTGCACACCACCGCCGGGGACGTGCGCGGGCGGTGGGTCATCAACGCTGCCGGCCTGGGCGCCGACCATCTCGACGCCGAGTTCGGGTACGAGCGCTTCACCGTCATCCCGCGCCGTGGCGAACTGCTGGTGTTCGACAAACTGACCAGGCCGATGGTGCCGCTGATCGTGCTGGCCGTGCCGTCTTCCCGCGGCAAGGGTGTGCTGGTGAGCCCGACCATCTACGGCAACGTGATGGTGGGCCCGACATCGGAGAACCTCAAAGACCGCACGGCCACGGGAACATCCGAGAAGGGGTTCGACTTCTTGATCTCGAGGGGACGGGCGTTGATGCCGTCGCTGTTCGACGAGGAGGTCACCGCCAGCTACGCCGGGCTGCGCGCGGCGACCGATCACGACGACTATCTCATCGACCTCGATGCACGGCAGCGCTACGTGCTCGTCGGCGGAATCCGCTCCACCGGTCTCACGTCGGGTATGGCGGTGGCCGAGTACGTCACCGAGCTGTTGGCCAGGGCCGGCGTCGAGGTCACCGAACGTGACGGCCTGCCACCGCCGCCCCGCATGCCCAATCTCGGCGAAGCCGCGGTGCGCCCGTACCAGGACAGTGAACGCATCGCCGCCGACGCGGAGTACGGAAGGATCGTCTGCTTCTGCGAGCGGGTCACCGCCGGAGAGATCCGCGATGCCTTCGACTCCCCGATTCCGCCCGCGGACCTCGACGGGCTGCGCCGGCGCACCCGCGTGATGAACGGGCGCTGCCAGGGGTTCTACTGCGGCGCGCACACCCAGACCCTGCTCCAGGCAGGAACCGCGCGGTGAACCACGTCGCAGTGGCCGTCATCGGCGCAGGACCGTCCGGACTCACGGCCGCCGCCGCGCTGGCCCCCGCGGTCGACGGCGAAGTCCTTGTGCTCGAGCGTGAGGCGCAGACCGGTGGAATCCCCCGGCACAGTGACCATCTCGGGTATGGCATGCGCGACCTGCACCGGTTCATCTCCGGGCCTGCCTACGCCCGGCGTCTGACCGACATGGCCCGCGACGCCGGGGCCGTGCTGGAAACCGAGGCGATGGTCACCGGGTGGGCGGGTGAACGCACCGTGCAGATCACCTCCCCGCGCGGCGTGCGGACCGTCACCGCCGACGCGGTCGTCCTTGCCACCGGCGCCCGCGAACGCCCCCGCCCGGCCCGCCTGGTGCCCGGCGACCGCCCCGAGGGTGTCTACACCACCGGACAGCTGCAGAACATGGTGCACGTGCACCACACCGCCGTCGGTCGCCGGGCGGTGATCGTGGGCGCCGAACTGGTCAGCTGGTCGGCGGTGCTCACCCTGCGTGAAGCCGGTTGCGCCACCGCGGCGATGATCAGCGGCTATCCCCGTGCCGAGGCGTACGCCGCGTTCCGGTCGGCCGGCCGGATACTGCTGGACGAGCCGGTGCTCACCGGCAGCCGCGTGGTCGGCATTCACGGCAAGGACCGGGTCCGCGCGGTCACCGTGGAACACATCGCCACCGGACAGCGTCGTGAGATCGCCTGTGACACCGTGGTGTTCACCGGCGACTGGATCCCCGACCACGAGCTCGCCCGCACCGGCGGACTGCAGATGGACTCCGCCACGCGCGGCCCCGTCGTGGATCCGGCCCTGCGGACCAGCCGTCCGGGCGTGTTCGCGGTCGGCAACCTGCTGCACCCGGTGGACACCGCCGACGGCGCCGCCCTCGACGGCCGCCACGTCGCCCCCGCGGTGCAGTCCTGGCTGCGCCGCCGCGACGACGCCGCGCCGACCCCGGCCGTGACCCCGATCCGCGTCGACGCACCGCTGCGTTGGGTTGCCCCGCAACTGGTCTCCGCCGACGGCGGCGTCCCCGCCCGCGGCGACCTGCTTTTGTGGACCGACGAGTACCGCCGCTTGCCGCGGCTGCGCGCCATGCAGGACGGCCGGCTGCTGGCGAGCAAACGCACCCCGTGGCCGGCCGCGCCCGGGCGGGTCTACCGGGCGCCGTGGTCATTGGTGGCCGGTGCCGACCCGAAGGGCGGTCCGGTCACGCTGTCGCTGGCCTGATCATCTCGTCGCCGAAATTGCATTCCGCGCGGTCTCCGGACGAAAAACACCGCGTGGAGTGCGATTTCGGCGGGAAACTAGACGGGGAGCAGCGCGTCGATCACCGAGGCGAGCTGCTTGGCCGAGCGGCACTCGTGCATGGTGATGATGTCCTGATAACGCGGCACGGCGGAATCACCGCTGCCCCACAGGTGCCTGGGCTCGGGGTTGAGCCAGTGCGCATGCCTGCTGGCGTTGACCATGTGGGCGAGCAGATCGGTCTCAGGGTTACGGTAATTGTTGCGGCCGTCCCCGAGGACCAGCAGCGAGCTGCGCGGCGACAGCACGTTGGGGAACTTGTCGAGGAACGACACGAACGCGTGCCCGTAATCGGAATGCCCGTCCCGGGTGTAGACGGCGGCCTCACGGGTGATCCGTTGCACGGCCACGGCGAGATCGGCGTCGGGACCGAACAATTCGGTGACCTCGTCGGTGGTGTCTATAAAGGCGAACACGCGCACGCGGGAGAACTGCTGGCGCAGAGCGTGCACCAGCAGCAGCGTGAAATGGCTGAACCCGGCCACAGATCCGGACACATCGCAGAGCACCACCAGCTCGGGACGCGCCGGATGCGGCTTCTTGAGCACCACGTCGATCGGGACACCACCGGTCGACATCGACTTGCGCAGCGTCTTGCGCAGGTCGATCTCGCCGGCGCGGGAACGCCGTCGCCGAGCCGCCAGCCGGGTGGCCAGCATGCGGGCCAGCGGGCCGACCGTGCGGCGCATCTGCCGCAGCTGCTCGCCTGACGCGCGCAGGAACTCGACGTTCTCGGCCAGCTGCGGAACCCCGTACATCTGCACGTGATCGCGGCCGAGCTGCTCGGCGGTGCGCCGCTTGGTCTCCGACTCCACCATCTTGCGCAGCTGCGCGATACGTTGCGCAGCAATGGCTTTGGCGATCTGCTCCTGGGTGGGCGTGGGCTCCTCGCCGTACGGGGCAAGCAGCCCCGCCAACAGCCGGCCCTCCAGGTCGTCCAGGCTCATCGCCTTGAGCGCCTGGTAGGACGAATACGACGGCCTGCGGCTGGAGTTGTACCGGCCATAGGCCTCGACGATCTGGGCGATCATCGCCGCCAGCCGCTCGTCGAGATCGGCCAGTTCCTGGTTGTCGGTCAGCATGTCGAGCAGGGCCTGGCGCATCGCCTCGATGTCCTCCGGCGGCAGACCTGGCTCGTCGTCCGGATCCTCGAGCACGGTCCTCGCACCCAGCGCCGCCGGGAAATACAGATCGAACAGTGCGTCATAGGTGTCGCGGTGGTCGGCACGGCGCAACACCGCGCACGCCAGGCCTTCCCGCAGCACGTTCCGGTCGGCCAGCCCCAGCGTCGCCATCACCTGGCCGGCATCCACCGTCTCCGACGGACCCACCGAGATCCCCTGCACGCGCAACGCTTCCACGAACTCGACCAGGTGGCCGGGAATTCCGTGGGGCGCCAGCGGCTGGGGCGGGCGGGTGCGTCGCGGGGGCATCAGTTGAGTCTCAACTCGCCCGCGGCTTTGATCTGGTCGGACTGGTGCTTGAGGACGACGCCGAGCGTCGCGGCGATCACCTCGTCGTCGACGGTGTCCATGCCCAGGGCCAGCAGCGTGCGGCCCCAGTCGATGGTCTCGGCCACCGACGGCAGCTTCTTGAGCGCCATCCCCCGCATCACGCCGATGATTCGCACCAGTTCCTCAGCGAGCCGCTCCGGCAGCTCGGGCACCCGGGAGAGCAGGATGCGACGCTCCAGATCCGGGTCCGGGAAGTCGATGTGCAGAAACAGACACCGGCGTTTGAGCGCTTCGGACAGTTCGCGGGTCGCGTTCGACGTCAGCACCACCAGCGGCCGCCGCTCGGCGGTGATGGTGCCGAGCTCGGGCACCGTCACCGCGAAATCGCTGAGCACTTCCAGCAGCAGACCCTCGATCTCGATGTCGGCCTTGTCGGTCTCGTCGATCAGCAGCACCGTCGGGTCGGTGCGCCGGATCGCGGTCAGCAGCGGACGGGTCAGCAGGAACTCTTCGGAGAAGACGTCGTCCTTGGTGCGGTCCCAGTCGGTGCCGTCGGAACCGGCGCCGGCATTGCCGGCCTGGATGCGCAGGATCTGCTTGGCGTGGTTCCACTCGTAGAGCGCCCGGGCCTCGTCGACGCCCTCGTAGCACTGCAGGCGCACCAGTTCGGAGCCTGTCGACTGGGCGATAGCGCGCGCCAGTTCGGTCTTACCGACACCGGCGGGCCCCTCGACCAGCAGTGGCTTGCCGAGCCGGTCGGCGAGGAACACCGCGGTGGCCGTCGCAGTGTCGGGCAGATAACCAGTTTCGGCCAGCCGCTTGGCGACATCGCCGATGTCGGCGAACAGCGGCACGATCTGTGCGGGAACGCTCACGGGTGCTTCTCTCCTCGGGGCTCAGGCCGGACGGGTGTGGCCGGCACCCCACACGATCCATTTGGTCGACGTCAGTTCGGGTAGACCCATGGGTCCTCGGGCATGCAGCTTCTGGGTCGAGATGCCGATCTCGGCGCCGAAGCCGAACTGCTCACCGTCGGTGAACGCCGTCGAAGCGTTGACCATCACCGCGGCGGCGTCGACGCGTTCGCTGAACCGTTGGGCCGCAGCCAGATCGGTGGTCACGATGGCTTCGGTGTGGCCGGTGCCGTACTCGTTGATGTGCTCGATCGCGGCGTCGAGACCGTCGACCACCGCCAGCGCGATGTCCATCGACAGGAACTCGGAGCGCAACTGCTCCTCGGACGGCTCGGCGTGCACCGAGACCCCCGCCGCGGCCAGCGCATCGGTCAGCCGCGGCACCGCCACGTCGGCGATGGCCGCGTCGATCAGCAGCGACTCGGCGGCGTTGCACACGCTCGGGCGCCGGGTCTTGGCATTCAGCACGATGGATTCGGCCATGTCCAGATCGGCCGACTTGTGAACGTAGACATGGCAGTTGCCGACGCCGGTCTCGATCGTAGGCACCTGCGCGTCGCGCACGACGGCGTCGATCAGCCCGGCGCCGCCGCGCGGGATCACCACGTCGACCAGTCCGCGCGCCTGGATCAGATGGGTCACGGTGGCCCGGTCCTTGCTGGACAGCAGTTGCACCGCGTCGGCATCGAGTCCCTCGGTGGCCAGCGCCGCCCGCAGCGCGTTCACCAGCGCCGCGTTGGACTGCGCGGCCGACGAACTGCCCCGCAACAGAACCGCGTTGCCCGATTTCAACGTCAACCCGAACGCATCGACGGTGACGTTGGGGCGGCCTTCGTAGACGATGCCGACCACACCCAACGGGACCCTCTGCTGCCGCAATTGCAGACCGTTGGGCAGTGTGCGGCCACGCAGCACCTCACCGACCGGATCCGGCAGACCGGCCACCTGACGCAGCCCGTCGGCGATAGCGTCCACCCGGGTGGGGTTCAGCGCGAGCCGGTCGAGCATCGCCTCGGGGGTGCCCGCGGCCCGTGCCGCGGCGAGGTCGACCTCGTTGGCATCCAGGATCGTGCGGGTGTGCATCAGGACGTGGTCGGCGGCGGCGCGCAGGGCGCGGTTCTTGACGTCGGCACTCAACGTCGCCAGCGTCCGGGACACCCGGCGGGCCCGGCGTGCGGCGTCGTGAACCTGCTGCCGCAAGTCGGGGGTGGCGGGGTTCTGCACGCTCATCAGGCCAGGGTATCGAACCTCCCGTCGGCAAACGGCATGGCATTCGACACGCGTCCACCCTCGCGCTGCGACTAGCTTGGACTCTCATGGTGACGCGGGTCTGCGTGGTCGGCAGTGTCAACGCCGACCTCACGTTCACCGTCGAGGCGCTGCCCCGGGCCGGACAGACCGTGCTGGCCTCGGCGCTGTCCACCTCGCCGGGCGGTAAGGGCGGTAACCAGGCGGTGGCCGCGGCACGCGCCGGCGCCGCGGTGCAGCTGGTCGCGGCGCTGGGCACCGACGCCGCCGCCGGGCAACTGCAGGCGCATCTGCGCGCCAACGGCGTCGGCACGGACGGCCTTACCCGGGTGCCCGGGCCCAGCGGGTCCGCGGCGATCGTGGTCGACGCCGCTGCCGAGAACTGCATCGTCGTCGCGCCGGGCGCCAACGCGCATCTGAACCTGAGTTCGCCGGCGGTGCAGGCGGTGGTGGCCCGCAGCGACGTGGTGCTGTTGTCGCTGGAGATCCCGATGGACACCGTGGTCGCCGCGGCCCGGGTCGGGCGTGCCGCCCGGGCGGCTGTGGTGCTCAACGCGTCCCCGGCCCCACCCGACATCGCGACGCTGGCCGGCCTCGTCGACGTGGTCGTCGTCAACGAAACCGAGTCCGACGACTGGCTCGACGGTGACCGGCCCCGGGTACCGCACCTGGTCGTCACCCGTGGTGCCCGCGGTGCCACCCATTTCGGCGAGGGCCGTTCGGACATCCCGGCGCCCGCCGTCGAGGCGGTGGACACCACCGGCGCCGGCGACGTGTTCGCCGGTGTGTTCGCCGCGCACTGGCCGCGCGGCGTCCCCTACGCGCTGGCCCGAGCGTGCGCGGCCGGGGCGCTGGCGACGCTGGTGCCCGGTGCCGGCGACTGTGCCCCTTACAGTGAGGCTGTCGAGGACGTGCTTGAGGCGTCCTGACCGGACGGAAGGACTGCGCCAGATGAGCACCGAATCC